>JBDKVB010000156.1 GCA_039679385.1 Armatimonadia bacterium
CGTGGGCAGTAGCCGTGAGACCTAGGCCTTACCCATCTTTTTGAGGTTGTCGAAGCTGATCCGAGCGCTCTCCAGGGAGTCGCCTGCGCAGCGATCCTGCTCGACGATATACCACTCTGCGCCGCAGGCCTCGGCGGCCTCGAAGATCGACGCGAAGTCCATGGAGCCGGTGCCGACCTCTGCGAAGGTTGCCTGCTCGTCCTTGGTCATGTCCTTGAGGTGGACTAGCGGGATGCGGCCGCAGTACTTGCGGATGAACCCGGCCGGGCACTCTCCGCCCTTCTTGACCCAGAAGGTATCGACCTCGCCGAAGACCAGGGCGGGATCCACGCTGCCGTAGAGAAGATCAAGGCCATAGACGCCGTCGAACTTCTCGAACTCGAAGGCATGGTTGTGGTAGCAGAAGACCAGGCCCTTTTCCTTGCAGGCGGCGCCGATGTCGTTGAACAGAGAGGCAAGCGACTTCCAGGCAGCGCCGTCCTTGCGCCGGTCCTCCGGCATGTAGGGGCAGACAACCCACTTGTTGCCGATGACGAGCTGCTCCTCGAGGGTCTGCTCGAGGTTCTTCTCCAGCAGGTCGAGGCCGATATGGGCTCCCGCCGCCTTGAGGCCGCAGCGGTCGAGAAGCTCCCTGACCTTGTCGGCGCTCAGACCGCCAAAGCCGGCGAACTCGACGCCTGCGTAGCCGATCTCCGCGACCTTTGCGACGGTGCCTGCGAAATCCTCAGCGGTGTGGTCGCGCACGGTGTACAGTTGCAGCGCGATAGGTACCTTGGCCATGCTATTCGTCCTTTCATGCTTCTGCGAGTCAGTCCGGGCCTTAGGTCGGCCCGGAGAGGTCTCCAAGGGAGTGATTGGGGCACCTTTCTTCGAGACGGGGGCGAAGTCCTTCCGGCCATCGACGCAGCGTCCGTCGGTGACTGCAGATCAGAGGCGGAAGGAGGCGAGGGATACCGGGGGTTGCTGTCGCTAGTGTCTGGAGCGAGACCTGCTCGGTTTTGCCGCCGCCGACTTCGTTCCCTGCGTCGCGGGCTTGGTGGCGGGTCGTGCGTCCAGAGTGCCACGCCCGATGTCCTCGTTGCGCTCGGGGCTGGCGTCGGGAGCAATCGTGCCGCCGGCGATGGCGGACTCAGCCTCGCCCACTACCTTCCGCGTTGCTTCAGGCTCGAGCACAGCGTACCAGGCCCCGTGCATGTAGGCGTGGGTAGGCACCATGCGGCTGATGACCTTCGTAGTGTCGATCTGACGGGCCAGGGCCCCAAAGGCCATCAGCTCGGGAAGCGACATGTCGGTTCGGACCATGTCCTCAATGGCATGGACGATCTGAGGGAGCCGGGCGACGGTGGCGAGATGACCCTTCTGCTTGATGAGCTCCTTCAGGACATACTGCTGGCGCTGGTTGCGCTCGTAGTCGGTGCTGAAGCGGCCATGGCGGTCGTGGCGGTGGCGGACAAAGCCCTCAATCTGCTTGCCGTTCAGGTGCTGGTATCCCTTGTGCAGGTTGATGTGCAGTCCGCCCCAGGAGTCGTCGTATTCCATGTCGCGGTCCACATACAGGTTCAGTCCGCCGAAGGCATCGAACACCTGCGCAAACTTCGAGACGTCTGTCTTGATGTAGAAATCCACCGGTACATTGAGGATGCGCTCCACGGTCTTCGCAGTCATGAGCTCGCCGGTGCCCTTGCGACGGTAGAAGGCATACACGGCGTTGATCTTCTGCGTCCCGTGGCCGTCCATGCGCACCATGAGGTCGCGGGGGATCGACAGAGCCGCTGCCCGCTTGGTGTCCTTGCGCAGCATGACCAGCATGATGGTATCGGCGCGCCCGCCCTCAGTCTTCTCATCCGTCCCGAGGACCAGGACGTTCACCTGCTGCTGGCCGGGGCACAGCTCCATCCCCTGGCTGCCGAAGACGCTGCCCAGGAGCCCCGAACCGGCCTGCCGCGAGGCGTCTGCATCGGCGCCACGAGTCTTGGTGGGCATGAGTGGCGCCATGACGAGGTCGTACATGCCATAGCCGCCGATGCCCACCGTCATCAGCGCGAAGCAGATGATGAGAGCATCAAGGGAGGAGCTACGGTCGCCTGCGACGATCCGCGGTGAGGCGGTCCTCGCTGCAGTCTGTGCCACGGAAGGGGTCTCCTGATCTTGTCAGTGTGAGTGCCGCCGGCAGCGCCCAGGCTGCTGACCCATGAAAGGCTGCGCGACTCCAGAGATGAGCCTCGCACGGAAAGGGGCCGGAGGTTGCCCGGCAGCGCGCCGCCTACGACTGGCGCGCTGGTGTCCCAGGGCCCCAGGGGACACTGTGAAACGCTTGACGCCCGTGCCTCCCCCACCTATTACATGCCACGAATCACGGGCCTTGTCAATGCCGTAACGCAGGTGGCGGCCCCTCCTGGAGGGTCAGTCCTTGCGCTTCTGAGCCTCGTCCTGGAGCTCCTTGAGCCGCATCAAGGCCTCCACGGGAGTGAGGGTGTCCAGATCGAGCTTGAGCAGTTCCGCTACCACTGGATCCGGCGCGGCTTCAAAGAGCTTCAACTGCACGGTCGGTGCGACCTTCCGGGCTGCCTCCTGGGAGGGGCCGACCGTCCGGCCCAGGTCCTCCTGCTCCAGGGACCGCAGAACCTCTCTCGCCCGTTCGATCACTTCCTGCGGGAGCCCGGCCAGTCGTGCCACCTGGATGCCATAGCTGCGGTCCGTGCCGCCGGCGACGATCTTGCGGAGGAACACGATGTCCTCGCCCTGCTCCTTGACGGCGATCCGAGCATTGATGACCCTCGGCAGGACCTCGGTGAGTTCGTTCAGATGGTGGTAGTGGGTGGCGAAGAGCGTCTTCGCACCGATCTTGCGGACGAGGTACTCGGCGACCGCCCAGGCGATCGAGAGACCATCGAAGGTGCTGGTCCCTCGCCCGATCTCGTCCAGCACGATCAAACTGCGGTCGGTTGCGTTGTGGAGGATGTTGGCGGTCTCCGTCATCTCCACCATGAAGGTCGATTGCCCCGTGGCCAGGTCATCACTCGCCCCGACGCGAGTGAAGATGCGGTCGACGACACCGATCCGCGCTTCGCGCGCGGGAACAAAGCTGCCGATCTGCGCCATGAGACAGATAAGCGCCGCCTGCCGCAGGTAGGTGCTTTTGCCGGCCATGTTCGGGCCCGTGACGACCATCAACTGGCGATGCTCACAGTCCATGAGCACGTCATTGGGCACGAAGGCCTCGTTCACCAGCGCCCGCTCAACCACGGGGTGGCGTCCGTCGCGGATGTCCAACACGGCCGTTTCCTCGACGGTCGGCTTCACGTAGTCGTACTCAACCGCCACCCGAGCCAGTGACAGGAGGGCGTCGAGCCTCGCGACGGTCCGGGCCGTAGCCAGGACACGCTCCGCCTGCTGAGCCACCTCTCGCCGCAGAGCGGTGAACAGCTCATACTCGAGGTCCTGGGCCTTCTCCTCCGCGCCGAGGATCTTCTCCTCCATCTCCTTGAGGCCGGGGGTGATGAAGCGCTCTGCGTTCACCAGGGTCTGCTTGCGCTGATAGTCCGGCGGCACGAGCTGGAGGTTGGACCGGCTGACCTCAAGGTAGTAGCCGAAGACCTTGTTGAAGCCGATCTTCAGGGACTCGATCCCGGTTCGCGCTCGCTCCTGACTCTGAAGCCCGGCGACCCATTCCCGTCCGTGGGCCATTGCGTCGCGCAGTTCGTCCAACTCAGGCGAGTAGCCGTCCCGCATTAGCCCGCCCTCGGTCACGGTGACCGGAGGCTCCTCTGCGATGGCACCCGCGATCAGCGTCGCCAGGTCTCCGAGGGTATCGAGCGAGTCCCGCAGCTCGTCGAGCAGACCCGAGGTGCCCGCTGACCCCGGCATCAAGGCCTCACGCACTGCCGGGAGCGCAGTCAGGGACACCCCCAGGGCTGACAGGTCGCGAGCGTTTGCGGTACCGGCAGTGGTGCGGTTGATCAGGCGTTCCAGGTCTCGGACGCCTCGCAGCGACTGTCGGAGTGCATCGGCCATGACCCCGTCACGGACCAGCGCCTCGACGGCATCACTGCGACGGCGAATGCGGTCCACTTCGAGCAGCGGCTGCAGGAGCCACTGACGCAGAAGCCGGGCACCCATGGGTGTGAGCGTTCGGTCGAGGAGAGCGAGGAGACTCCCCTCGCGGCTGTTGTCACGAAGAGTCCGCACCAACTCCAGATTGCGCCGGGTCGCGGCGTCGACCACCATGAACTGCTCGGTGGAGTAGGTCGCGAGGCCGGTCAGGTGAGGCAAAGCGTCCATACGGTTGCGCTGCAGATACCGCAAGGCTTGAGCGGCGGCGCTCTGGGCGGCCGGCAGATCCTCGCAACCGAAGCCGCGCAAGGATTCCACGCCGAAGAACTCGCTCAGTTGTTGAGCCGGGGAGCGGAACTCGAGGTCGTCGGTCGCGACCGGCGTCAGAGAGGCCGAACCTCCGCGGGCAACCGCCTCAGACACCCAACGCTCGTTGACAAGCTCCTCCGGGATGAGCATCTCCGCGGGCTGCAGGCGGGCGATCTCATCCGCCACGGCAGCGAATCGGGAGTCGGCAGCGGGCCGGTCGGGCAGCAGCTCGGCCACAGGCTTGCCGGAGGACTCCTCTTGAGCCCGGCACGACAGTTCGGTCACCAGGAAGTCCCCGGTGGACACGTCCACCACGGCCACGCCGGCAGTCTCACCCACAATCGCCAGAGATAGCAGGAAGTTGTGCTCCTGCCCCTGGAGGAGTTCGTCCTCCATCAGCGTGCCGGGCGTGATGACTCGCGTGACCTTGCGCCGGACGAGGCCCTTGGCTTCGCGCGGGTCCTCAACCTGCTCGCAGATTGCGGCGCGGAAGCCCTTCTCGACAAGCCGGCGCAGGTACCGGTCCAGCGCGTGATGTGGCACGCCGCACATCGGGATGCGGTTGTCGCCTGAATGCTTGCGGGCGGTCAGGGTGAGCCCGAGGGCCTCCGATCCGACACGGGCGTCCTCGTCGAACATCTCATAGAAATCACCCATGCGAAAGAGCAGCAGCACATCGGGGTAGTCCCGCTTCGCTGCCGCCCACTGACGGTACATGGGGGTTAGGTCATCTTGTCGCAAGGGTTCGTACTCCTGAAGGGCAACACAACATCGCCGCAGCCGTGGCGGGATCGCTCCCTCCAAGGGTCTGCGGCTGAGCCGTCGTCGTTCATGGGACCGGGACCGCGCTACTGCAGCGTCGGCCGTCCGTTCACCGTGGCCTCGACAAGCACCTCGACCAGGACCTCGTCCCCGGCCGAGGAGTAGGCTCGTCGCTCATCCACGCGGTAGCGCACGTCATGAGATGTGGTTCCCGACTGTAGAGCCCGCTGGCGCGCCAGGGAGGCCGTCTCCGACTTGGCTGCCTCCACGGCGTCCCGCAGGTTCTCATGCTCGGTCCGACCCGCGCGACTGTGGACCACGTAGTTCGCGATCTCCCCTGGCCGCACGACAGCCTGCTCGCGCACCACGACTTCGCTGGCAACCGCACCGATTGCGTTGGCGACCTCAGCGTGCTCCGGGATCACCACCTGGGCACCCAGGGAGCGCCCAACCGCAGGAAAGAAGGGCTTGACCGGAGCGCCGATCGCGACGATGGGACGGTCATAGGACAGATGCACATGGAGGCGGCCCGAGGACCCACGGAAGACCGACTTCAGTATCCCGGGCCATTTCTCGGGATCGTCCCCGGTGTCCTCGTGCTCCCTGGCGATGACCTCCGCCGCAAGCCTCTCGGTGATGCAGTCGAAGATGCGCTTGGCCATCTCCTGGCCATCAAGGCCATACAGAGTGGCGAACACCGTCAGCGCGTGTCGGGCAGCCGTCACGTCCCAGGCCGCAAACTGACCGCTGACATGGAGCAGGTCCGTCGGGGTCAGGGCTGCGCGCTGCACAACGCCAAGGCTCTCCAGCCGCTTGGGCCGCACCAGGTTCGGCGCCAGAGCACCGATGCGCACCGCCAGTGCCCCACGGGACAGCGGCCCCTCACGGAGTGCCTCGACGATCTGCTGCTCTCGCGAGTCCAGACCGTCCGCATACTCGGGGCGCGCCAGAAGGAAGAAGTCCAGCACCTCGGGCGCCGACCGCTCAAGCACCGCGTCTGGATCGATTGCGAGCAGCATCTCGCGGGCCGCCGGGTACTGGGAGCAAAGATAGCTCAGGGGCACGACCCGCCGTGGCCCAATCAGCAACCGGCGGTCGCCGCTGAAGGACAGATAGCTGTCGCCGCCCAGGCCCGTGGTAGCGATGTCGGCAGCCTCAACGCTCGTCAGCCAGCCGCCAACTCGAGCGCCCTGAGGGCTGATCCGCACCAGGCCGTCCTCAATGACCGCGGTGTCGGTCGTCGTGCCGCCCATGTCCAGGATGATCGCGTCGCGCAGACCGGTCAGATGCTTGGCCCCGGAGACGCTTGCCGCCGGCCCGGAGAGCACGGTCTCGACGGGTCGCTCAAGCGCCGTCTTGCGGTTGACCAGCGACCCGTCGCCCTTCACCACCATGAGAGGCGCCTCGATACCCCGCCGGTCGAGAGAGCCCTGTACCGCGTCGAGAAGCTGGCGCACAACCGGCAGCAGACGGGCATTCAGGATGGCCGTGTTGGCCCGGCTGACGTAGTTCAGACGCGAAGACAGCTCATGCCCGCAGACCACCGGCAGGTCGCCTAGCGACTGGACAATCTCCCTCACGAGCAACTCGTGCTCCGGGTTCTTCACACTCGCATAGCCGGAGATTGCGAAGGCATCCACGCCCTCGGCGAGCAGCTCTTGCACCGCATGCGCGATCTCCGCGCGGTCAGGCGGCTCAAGCTCCATCCCGTCGATCCCCATCTGGCCCCCGACGGTGCGCATCACAGACCAGTTGAGGTTGGGGTTGGAGCCGGGCGCCGCCGACATGACGATCGCGCCGGGCCGTCCGCCCTTGCCCTCCACGATGGAGTTCGTCGCGAGGGTCGTCGAGAGCGCCACCAGGCCGATGCGACCGGTGTCCCCGAGGTCGATCTGGTCGAGCGCCTTCTCGATCCCAACCATGAGGTCGTAGTGAGTTGTGAGGGCCTTGGCCTTCGAGAGCAGAACGTTCGAGCGCAGGTCATAGAGTACGCAGTCGGTGTAGGTGCCACCGGCGTCGATGCCAAGGCCGATCGTGGTGCCCGAGACCTCTCCGCTGTTCGGCCTTGGTGCATGAAGCTGCACTGCGGGTTTTGCGACTGGTGCCTCTTCCTCCGGGACCTCAGGTGTCGGCGTGACCGCCTGCCGAGCGACGGCACAGGTCGGAGCAGTCGCTGGAGGTTCGGTCGCAGGCTCCACGGGCGTCGACTCTCCCGCCGGCGAGGGTGCAGCAAGGTCGATGGCTGCGAAGATGGTCTCATCACCGGTCAGAACCGAGCGCTGGCCGGGCCTCAACACACAGATGCGCGAGTCCTCCCATCGTCCTGCAAGGAGGTCTTGGAGCAGTGAGGTATCTCCCGCGAGGCGCTCGTAGTGCCACCCGAACTCCCGTGCCATGTCCTGAGCGTAGGAGGCATAGCGGTGGCTGTCGCCAAAGCCGGTGTCGATGAAGGCCGCCCGGGTGTAGTTGCGCTTCCAGCTATCGTGGAAATGGAGGATGTAGGCGGCGTTCTCCGCCCCGAACCTCTCGGAGAGCTCCGAGAACCGCTCGTCCTTGCGCACGTCCGGGTCCTGGACGCGGTTCTCCTGCACCGGCCGCCCCGCGATCATCTTCTTCTCGTACCAGCCCGGGGTGACGTAGAAGGTGCCCGGGTTGGCCGCGAACTGCTTCCGGTACTCCTCTCGCGAGCCGAGGAACAGCGTCATGCAGTCATGGACTCGCGGGATGACGATGGGACAGTCTCTTGCGACCAGACTCGAAGTCCCCCGACCGCAGAGCCCGTAGGAAACGATGATCCCCTGGAAGCCCTGTCCCACCGAACGGTCGATCTCTGCCTGCACCTGCTCCCGCAGCTTGTTCGGGGTGCTGTGCAGGCCGGCGTCCAGGAAGTGAAGCCGGATCTCATTCGGGCTCTCGCCCGCGAGTGCGGTCAACTCAGGTTCGAACACGCCACAGGCAATGACCTTCAGTTTCACAATCGCAGACCCCTAAGGAATGGATCCAGGGTATCCCCCTGGCACTTCACTACTCGGTCCCGGCAGTAAGCTGCTCGAGCTCCTGCCGGAGGGCGGCGGCAGCTTCCTCGAAGGGCACGGTGCGCAGGATCTCGCCACGCCTGAAGAGCGTCACCTTGCCCTTGCCCGCCGCTACACCGAGGTCGGCTTCTCGGGCCTCACCCGGTCCGTTGACCTCGCAGCCCATCACTGCAACCACCAGGTTCTCCTCAACGCCTTCGAGAATCTGGGCGACCTCGCGGGCGAGCGCGGGCAGGTTCACGCGACAACGCCCGCAGGTCGGACAGGAGACCAACTCCGGCCCTCGCCGCAGCCCGAGGCTCTGGAGAATCTGACGCCCCACACGCACTTCCTCCGCCGGGTCGTCAGTCAGAGAGACACGAAGTGTGTCGCCGATTCCTTCAGCCAGCAGAATACCGACGCCCACGGCAGACTTGATGGTGCCGGATTCGCCGAAGCCAGCCTCCGTGATCCCCAGGTGCAGCGGCAGATCGGACTCGCGAGCAAAAAGCCGGTTGGCCGCCACCGTACGCGGCACATCCGAGGCCTTGATCGAGACCACGAGGTTCGCAAAGCCGAGCCTTGTCATGCGCTCGACACTGCGTAGCGCACTCTCGCAGCAAGCCTCGGCGGTCGGCCCACCGTGCCGGGCCGCAATCTCCTTCTCCAGGGAGCCCGCATTGACGCCGACGCGGATCGGGATGCCACGTTCCGCAGCAGCCTCCACCACGGGCCCGAGGCGGTCGTCTCCGCCGATGTTACCGGGGTTGATGCGCAGCTTCGAGGCGCCACGCTGCGCTGCCTCGACGGCCAGTCGGTAGTCGAAGTGGATGTCCGCGACGACCGGCAGGGGACTCTCCTCGCAGATGCGCTGGAAGCCATCGAGCGCATCGTGGTTGGGGATGGCCGTCCGGATGATCTGCGCACCGCCGACGGCACAGCGCTTGATCTGCTCCAGGACAGCCTCCGGCGCAGTCGTGGGCGCCTTGGTCATGCTCTGGATAACCACCGGAGCGTCGCCGCCGAGGGGTATGACTCCCACCATCACCTGACGCGTCTTGCGACGGGGCCACGGCAGGGGTTGTGCATGAGCTGACAGCATGGTACCGAAGTCCTCCGTCGAGGTGCCTTACCGGTTGTGGTCGCCGGCGCACCGCAGACCTGGCTCGCAGGCTCAGTAGGTGCCGTAGCGGACCAGATTCAGAATGTCGCGGAAGGCAAGGAAGATGAACAGGTTGATGATGAGAATGAAGCCGGCGACGCGGACCACCATCTCGAGCCGATGATCGACGCGGCGGCGAATCACTCCCTCAATCCCCAGAAGCAGCACGTGGAAACCGTCGAAGGGCGGTATCGGGAACATGTTGATGACGGCCAGGTTGGCGCTAATCAACCCGCACAGCCCCAGCACCGACGCCCAGCCGAGCTTGGCCGTCTCTGCGGTCATGGCCATGATTCCGATGGGGCCGGTCGGCTCGGCGGCTATCTTCTTGGTCGCCATGGCCTGCAGGCTGATCACCACGGTGGCGACCGCCTCGTAGGACTGGATGGCGGCGAGCTTGAAGCCCTCGATCACGCCCGGTCGGCGCAGCTCAGGACCGAGCACGATGCCGATACGCCCGACACTGCGGTGAGGTGCCGACAGCTTCCCGTTGCGGTCTACGTACTCTACCCGGTCGGTGTCGGTCTTCGGCGTCAGCTCAACGCGCAGCGGGCCGGTGTCCCTTGCGACTGTGAGGGCGACCTTCTTCCCGGGGCTGTTGGAGATGAACCGATGGACGGTGAACTGGTCGAGCGGGCCGAAGGTAACGCCCAGGGCGCGAGCAGCCCACTGGTCCGCCGCCGGGCCTGTCAGATGCGGTGGCAAGGAAGCAAGGCTATCCGCAGGTGGCGGTTTGATCCCGACCACTGCGCCTTCCATTGAGGTTGCGTTCTCGTCGAGAGCCCAGATCTTCGCCCCCTCGGGCAGGCCCTGCGAAAGCACTCGAACCACGTCGGCGGGGGTCGCGACCGGTGCCTCGTCGACCTGGAAGACCCTGTGCCCCGGCTTGAGCCCCATCTGGGCACCAACCGAGTTCGGCGCAACCTGCTTCACCGCAGAGGAGTAGCGGCTGTCGCCGATCCGAAGGATCTTGTCGTCCGCCTTGATGCCCGCAGTCTGTGCGATGCCCCCGTCGAAGACGCTGCGGATCAGGATGTCCTTGCTGTCAGGGACCGGGACACCAGAGACCACGTTCACGACCCAGTACAGCATCATGGCCAGGACTACGTTCATGAAGGTCCCGGCGCAGACCACGATGGCTCCCTGCCAGCGCGGGCGGGTATGAAAGCCACGCTCGACCGGGGCCTCACCGGGCTCCATGCCCGCGATGCGCACATAGCCGCCGAAGGGGACGGCTCGCAGTGCATAGAGGGTTTCGCCGCGCTGACGGCGCCACAGAGCCGGGCCGAAGCCCATGGCAAACTCATAGACAGCCATGCGACAAGCCTTCGCGGCCAGGAAGTGGCCGAGTTCATGGCAAAAGAGGCACAAACCCAGGACGACGATGATCGCCAGGCCCGAGTTTGCGAAGGACAGTATCTGATTCATGCCTAACCTCGCCCCAGGGCAGGGGCAGTGATCTCGTTTGGGAAGGGCTTAGGACGTGTTATCTACCTGACACCAGGTGTCAGGTTGTAAGAAGGCTCAAGACCTGGCCACGCGCCCAGCGATCGACGGTGGCGATGTCCTCCAGGCTGCGCGGGTTGAGGGGTTCATGAGCCCCCAGCACCCGTGCCACGAGCTCTGCAATCTCGGTGAACCGTATGCGCCCCTCCAAGAACAGCTCCACCGCCTGCTCATTCGCGGCGTTCAGGACACAGGGATAGCTCTGGTCCGCCTCCCCGGCCTCATAGGCCAGGCGCAGGAGTGGGAAGCGGTCGAAGTCCGGCTCGCCGAAGGTCAGCTTCCCGATCTGCGCGAGGTCAAGCTTCGGGTACTCATTGGGCCAACGCTCAGGCCAGGTGAGGGCGTACTGGATCGCAAAGCGCATGTCGGCCGGGCCGAGCTGGGCGATGGTCGAGCCGTCCACCAGTTCGATCATGGAGTGAAGGATGCTCTGGTGGTGGAGCAGCACCCGGATCTGCGAGAACTCCAGGCCGAACATCCAGCGCAACTCGAAGACCTCGAAGCCCTTGTTTGCGAGGGTGGCGCAGTCTACCGTGATCTTGCGTCCCATCCGCCAGGTCGGGTGGTTCAGCGCCATTTCGGGCGTGACCTCAGCCAGCTTCTCCCGCGGATAGTCCCGGAAGGCGCCGCCCGAGGCTGTGAGGAGGACCTGATGCAACTGCTCCCGCGGTCGCCCCTCGAGGCACTGGAACACCGCGGAGATCTCCGAGTCAATCGGCAGAAGCTTGCTGCCCGAGCGGGCTGCGGCTGTCGTGACCAGACGCCCGGCGGCCACCAGTGGCTCTTTGTTCGCCAGGGCCACGTCGATGCCGGCGCCGATCGCAGCCATCACCGGAGCCAGACCGGCGATCCCCGAGACGGCACCGACCACCAGGTCCGGTCGCACCTCGCGGATCTGGTCACAGAGGGCCTCGGAACCGACGGCGACCTGGGCGGTTCCGGCGCTTGCCCGCAGGCTCGCACCGGCCTCCTCGTCGCCCATGCCCAGATGCTGCACACCCAACTCCTGCGCCTGTGACAGGAGGCCCTGGACGTCATGCCCGGCGGCAAGCCCCACGACCTCGAAGGCACCGGGGTGTTGGGCGATCACATCAAGAGTCTGACGGCCAATCGATCCGGTTGAGCCAAGTAGGAAAAGACGCTTAATACTGTCCACCAACCGAGAGACATCCCCACGGGGACGTGCACCATGATGACACGTAATATGCTAACGCTAGGATAGGGGTGGTTGGTTCGCAAAGTCAAGACCGGGGACCAGATGCGAGGTAAAGGGGGCCCTCCCCCGGTGGGAAGACCAGGAGGAGGGCCCCGCAAGATGCGTCCCTATCCGCGGCTGAAGAGCCCTGCGCTACCCGTGACCTCGCCGCCGCCGCGACCGTCGCGCTGGATGATCTCAGCGGCGTTCTCGGCAACCTTGCGAAAGGCCAGTGCGTACTGCTCGATGACCTGTGGCCGATAGTGCTTGAACCACGGGGTGTGGTAGACCCGCTCGGGCACACTCTCGGTGACCGGGAGGCTTCCCTTGGGCTGCCGCAGGTCGCGGTTCGAGTTGGCGATGATCGTGGGCTTGCCGTGGCCGTAGATGTCGGCGTCATGGAACAGGGCATGGGTGTGCAACGGGAAGTTCGCACCTGGACTGGTGGAGCAGCCCTCAGCGGAGACTGCGGCGCAGAACTTGGAGACATGGAGGCCGTCCAGCTCCTCCGGTACGTAGATCCCGTGAGCCGCGTACCAGCCGCCGTTGTGTGATCCTGAGCCCTTCGGCGGACGGTGTGCGCGAAGGCCGGGGACGCCCTCGAGCAAGTCCCAGAAGTAGTTCATTGCCTTCTGGATCTCGTCCATGCGCTCCTGGTAGTGCCGTAGCTGGACCCGACCGACCGCCGAGGAGAGCTGGTGCATGCGGTACTTGTAGCCGCCCATGGGCAGCCCGGCGAAGGGTGCCAGTGAAGGGTCGGTGCAGACGGCTTTGGTGCGCTCGTAATGCCCCCAGGCGATCACTCGCTGATAGAGCAGGTCGTCGTTGGTGAGCAGCACTCCACCTTCGCCGACTGCGAGCGCCTTGCCGGACATGATCGACATGGCGTTGCAGTGACCGATGGTTCCAACCAGACGCCCCTTGTAGCGCGCTCCGTGGGCGTGGCTGACGTCCTCGATGACCTTGATCTCGTGCTTCTCGGCGATCTCCATGATCGGGTCCATGTCCGCCGGGTGGCCGCAGTAATGGACCGGGACGATGGCCTTGGTGCGGTCCGTGATGCGGTGTTCGATGTCGGCCGGGTCGAGGCACAGGGTCATGGGGTCGACCTCGGCGAAGACGATGGTGGCGCCCAGACTGAAGGCCGGCAGCCCGCTGGCCCAGTAGGTCAGGCTCGGGCAGATGATCTCGTCTCCGACGCTGACTCCGCAGGCCCACATCGCGGCCTGGAGCGCACCGGTACCGCTGCTGTGGCCGACGGCATGCTTCATGCCGTGCCACTGGGCGAAGTCCTTCTCGAACTCGGCGGTAACGTCAGTGCCCGACATCCCGCCGCGGCGCAGGACCTCGAGAACGGCGTCCTCATCCTCCTGGGTGATGATCGGCCACGTGAACATGTCCCCCGGGTCGCACTGAAGGGCTTTGGGTCCTCCGTACAAGGCAAGCTGACTCTCCGGCATGGACGTTTCCTCCCTGGCATCGTCAGTCTCGTCGCTACGACCGGCCCGGCAAGGGCGTGCTCAAGGGAGCGCGCCACGGGTACCTTCAGTCTTCAACTGCTGTAGCCCCGGCTGCCGCCGCAAGGCCCTTCCACAGGCCCAGGGCATCACCGTTGGCCTTGAACCCGCCGCCGTCCACGTCCACATAGATCGGATTGCTGACGGCGAGCGGGACTCCGCCTCCCTTGCGACCGCCCATCACCGGCGCCAGGGTCAGCCCCTCCCCGACCGCGACGACGACCAGATGCGCGTCGCCGGAGAGCGTGACCGGGAGGTCCTGGTCAAACCGCACCACGCCGCGAGGGAAGGCCTGCGGGTGAGTGCGGCGAGTCAGGTTCAGCGCGGGATCGGGGCGGCCGTTCACAAGCACCTGCACGCGGTTGATGTCGACCCAGTTGGCGCACTGCACTCTCACGTGGAGCCTGACCTTCCCGTCGGGAGCGGAAAGGTCGTCGCCCGGGTGAGCGGTGCCGGCCCGAACCTCCAGGTACGGGCCAGTGCTCATCACGACATGCCCCGCCTTGACCTGCCGCACCATCTCCAGGATGCCGATGCGCCGCGGTTCGTCTGTGGAGCACTCGATGTAGTTGCGCTGAAGACCATTCCCGTGAAAGGTCGTGTGGGTGTCCGTGTTGGCGACCCCGGTGAGCCGGAAGCCCTGGTTCACCACAGCGAGCCAGTTGGAGGCGAAGTTCGACTTGGCAGCGAGGGGATTGCTCATGGCCTCGACGGCCTTGAGGTAGCGCTGCGCCTCACGAAAGCCGCCATCGAACTTCCCGTCGCTGTCCTTGTCGAAGTACGCCCGGCGCAGGTCGGGATGGTTGAACTGGACCAGCTTTTCGCTGTCATGATTCCAGTGGTAGATGCGCGATACCTGCGCGTCGAGGTCGCCGCCTGCGGGAATGCCCCCGTTGGCCTGACTGTGCAGCTTGATGGGGAGCGGGAAAGCGTTCTCGTGGGTCTGCGCACCCGGGCCGGAGATCTCCTCGCCCAGGGCGGTCTTCAGCCACCGCCCGAGGTGGAGTTGGTCAATCGCAGGCTGCCAGGGGACGATGCGCACGTGGTCGGTAGAGGGTGCGAACTCGATCCCTTCGGCGGCCAGGTTAAGCACGCGGCCGGTCGTCTCGACGAAGTTGTCGCCGGATTCTGAAGTGTGACCGTGGAGGTCGGCGGCGATCACGCCCCGGGTGTCGACTACCCGGCGCAGTGTGGCCCAGACCGGTGCGAACTGCTCGGCAACCACCTGGACGTGGCGGTACACCGCGTCGTACTCGGGACCGCGGCTGATGACGACGTTGTAGGCTCCCGGCGGCAGGGCCTGTCGGAAGCTCCCGGTCTCGGTGTAGCGTAGGTTCTTGACGCCGAAGGTGACGCAACCCGGTCCAAGTTCCGGGTCGGAAAGCCCTGGCGTGACGGCAAGAAACTGGACCTTACAGGGGATCTCTCCCCCATCTTCACCGACGACCTGCACCTCCACACCGGCCGCGCGAGCCATCTGCACTACTGTCGGCGATACCGAGGCGCCCGCCGGGATCTCTAGCTCCTGGGAGACGTCAGGGCGGCCGAGACTCGTGACCGTAAGGGTGTACTGACCCGGCGGAAGGGATATCTGGGCCCGTCCGCGGGAATCGGTGGCACCGGAAGCAAGCTGGCGCTCTGCCTGCCTGAGGGTAACCTGAGCTCCTGGGATCGGTGCGCCGAGGCGGTCCTGGACTTGCACCTGGCACGTGCCGCAGGCGACTGACTCCAGCGATAGCAGGGCTGCCTGCAGTTGGAGCTGATCACGGGCGGCCAGGAGTCGTCGCGACCAGGTTAGCTCTGCGCCGGGGGCGATAGTGACCGGGCTGCCTGACCCCAGACGAGTGTAGCCGAGGCTCATGCCGTTCTCGCGGCCGGTGGTGGGAGTAGTGGTGAAGGTGCCCTCGTCGGCCAGAACCGCATAGGCTGCCTGGGCCCACTTGTCGTAGGCCCAGTAGGCGCGGGACAGAGGAGCGAGGCCCTGGCCGAAGTTGCCCTCGGTGCGAAGCTTGTCGCCTACGCGCCAATTGAGAGGTTTCGGGGAAGTGTTGCAGACTCGCGTGAATATGGTGACAAAGGGCTGATTGTCGGCCAGCACGTAGTCGGTCTCAACCAGGAAGGGCTCGGCTTCCGTCGCAGGATGGGTGACGCGCAGGCGGACCTCAGGGCCGGTGCGGGTGATCACCTCAGCCTGCGAGTAGGTGACCTCCTGCCCACCCTTGGCCGGGAGGAAGGCCTGAAGCTGGTCGTTGTTGTTGGCGCGGGTGGTGAGGTCCATCAGCATCCCACGCGCATCCGGCTGCATGGTGTTGCCCATGCGGAAGGGCTCGGAGGCCGTGTCCGCGACGACGGCCAGTATCTGGTCGCTGCGGAGAAGGTAGTCGCCGTAGATGGCGTCCACCTCTCGCCCACCCGGCGCACAGCTCCAAGTTCCGGCATCCAGACGCACAATCTGCGCACCCGGAGCCGTGACCGGCAAGAGCGCGCACAGGCTCAGAAAGGCCAGGCAACTCAGGTGTAGAGGCGAACCGACCCTCAGCCGCAGCATGCTCTTCCCTCCAGAGGGGACTGCCCCAGGTTGGCGGCTACTGCCAGAACATGTAGCTGGGTATGTGCAGCGCGATGCTCACGATGTTGAGAATGCTCCCGACCACGAACTGGCCCAAGATCAGGCCCATGAAGATCGGCACCGCCTTGTTGTAATAGCGGTCTCCGAGCCACTTGATGATGGCTGTCTTCAGAATCCAGGCGATGAGCAGGGGCATCCACACGAGGTTCATCTCCCAACTTCCCGAGACGGCATACCCGAGAGGATGGAAGGGCCACCAGGCGTACCGCAACCGCATCGTCTGGAGGAAGAGCCCGAAGACGAAGCCGACGCCGATGGCCGACATCGCGTACCAGTTCGTGTCCTGGGGCGAAACCAGCCAGGACTGGAGCTTGGTGAAGGACTCGCCGGCGAACATCCTCCCCTTGGCCCTTGCACCGAGGCCGTAGTACAGGTGCAGAGAGATCCAGAAGGAGGAGATGATGGCGACGATCGTGGCGAGCAATATGGCCTGCGCGACGCCGCGATTGCGGGCACCAGACCGATCCTGCATCTGCAGGGCCTCAAGCTGGTGCGGCATCGGGTGGTTGCGGTAGGCGCGGTTGAACCAGTAGAACAGCGCCAGTACGACCAGGTCCTTCTTTGGGAAGGCCCGAGTCCCGAGTGCAGAGGTGAGGATTTGGTCGGGTCCGGTGAAGTGCAGGTCATGCACGGGCGTTCCGAACTGGGCGCGCATGCGGGTGACGGAGACCGCGAGCCCCAGGTAGACCAGGAAGAAGACGATCGCGATTGAGGTTCGCAAGCCCATGGCACTGGAGAACCAGATCAGTGTGACCAAGCCCAGAGCCATGGTAAGCATGGCCGCCGGATAGGACATCGCCTCGTTGGACTTCGCCTGGGGGAAGCTTGCACTCCCCCTGGCCGGGAACACGCGTGCCCAGACCTGGCTCAGGTACCCGCGACCAATCCAGATGGCGTGCAGCGCGAAGAGCATGTAGGCGCCAAAAGCCTGGAAGTTCGCGAAGGGAAACTGCGGGATCTGGTCCCAGCCGACAGCGGAGCTGACGACCGCTTCCAGCTTCCAGAACAGGTAGAAGAACCAGCAGGAGAAGAGGAAGTCGGTGGGCATCAAGTAGCCCGTGCCGATGAGGAAGGGATAGAAGGACCGGGGGAACCATCCGACGGCGTTCCAGGGACGGCCCTTGAAGGAGGTTCCCATATCGACCTGATCGAGGGGAATCCGCGGGATCGAGGGATACAGGAAGGCGAAGCTGTTGTAGGTGTCCATGGCGGCTGCGAGGACGAAGCCGACCCAGAAGAGCTTGTCGCGGAACAACATGGAGGAGGGTGAGGAGATCTCGACGGGCAGGTTCACGAGCGGGCACGCCAGGTGCTCGCCCTCCAGCCATTGCCGGCGGATGATGCTGGTGAGGCCGAACATGAGGGCCATGAGCGCGAGGATGAAGAGCCCCCACATCGCCATCGGGCCAATCCAGCCCAGGATAACCTCGCGCCGGTACATCGTCTCGCCGCCCTCGTAGAAGCCCTTCAGAAGGCGCGGGTCCTGCACCGTGAGCCACTTGGGGAGGTCTGGGTTGAACAGGTCCTCCCACTTGTTCTCCGGCGTGGCCATGCGGAAGGACCAGGTGAAGATGGGCATGAGCACCTGGATGCCGTCATGGCCGCAGACGCAGGAGGAGATGCAGATCATGGAGTAGGTGATCAGCAACTCGGACTGGGTGAGGGCGCTGCGCGGGTGCACCTTGCGCAGGAGTTGGTTGATGCCCTGCAGGAGCAGGAGCACGAAGATGGCGTTGAAGAACAGGGATACGGTTGTCGGGTGCGCTGAGTACCGGAACTGCTCCATCTGGGTAACCCAGTAGACGTTCAGCGGAATCAGCACGACCGACAACAGGGCGCTCCGCCAGGTCAGCGCACGCGGGCGAAGCGCCGGGCTGTGGTCCTCCTGACCGGTCTGCCTTGTGTTCGTCGTGTCTTGCGTCGTTGTCGCCATGGGTCTGATATACCGCCTAGAGAGTGCTGTCGTCGGCCTGTCTGTGAAGTGGCGTGGAGGGTCCCCGGTGCCCGAGAACTCCGTGTCGGCGCCGGGCCGGTGTCGATAGCGTGATGAAAGAAGAGGGGCTCTTCACCATGGCGGGCCCCTTCACCTTCTTGGGAGCCCACCGGAGGCTGACTCTACCAGCTCTTGTCGAGATGGTCGAACCAGTTGGGTGCGTCACCTACGTCCCGTTTGACCACGCCGCGGGCCTGCATGCAGTCGGTGGCAGCCTGAGCCGCTTCGGAGGCCTTGAGGCCGTCAAGGCCTGAAGAGAGCCAGGGAAGCAGGGCCCCGGCACGGACGCTCTGGACGAAGCCGCGATACAGTATCTGCCGCGCGTCCTCCTTGCCGCCGTGGCTCAGGGGCTCGTCAAGGGTCTGATCGACGGAGAACAGCTTCAGGTGTTGGGTGTCGAGGTCCCAGGCGAGGCTGCCGCGATCGCCGATGACTTCGTAGCGAGTGTACTCCTTATAGGTCTGCGCCTCGTAGGCGTAGTCGAAGCCCTTCTCGATGAGCGTGAAGATGCCGTTCTCATGCTCGCAGAGAGCGACGCCGTGGTCGGGATAGGGGAAGCCACGCATGCTGTAGCCCATGGCCTCGATGCGCCGGAAGTCGCTGGCTGTGAGGTAACGGGCGAAGTCGAAGCTATGGACCCCGCAGTCATAGAGGGCGTTCTTGCCCTCGACGCAGATGTTGCGAGCGCGGGCCAGGGACCGCGCCTCCCCCATTCGCTCACGCAGGAGGCGGTTGTCGGGAACGGCCATCAGCCCGACCAGGCGGACCATCCGCACGTTGCCCACAGCACCGGCGTCGACCAGCTCCTTGATGCGCCGGGTGACGGCGCCGGCACGGTTGTTGAAGGTGATGCATAGCAGCTTGCCGGCCTGCTGCATGGCCCGGACCATCTCGCGGGCATGGGCGATTTCCGTGGCGATCGGCTTCTCGCAGATGACGTGCTTGCCGGCAGCTGCGCAGTCCATCACCAGCGGATAGTGGGCGATGTCAGCGGCGACGACCGAGACGGCCTCGATGGATTGATCGGCGAGCAGCTCATGGTGGTCGGTGGTCCCGGCGATGTGGTGCTCCTCGCTGACCTGCCGGACCGTTTGCTCGTTGATGTCCGAGACGCCGACGAGTTCGATCTCGGGCATGCCGGTGATGATCGCCAGGTGGCTACGACCGGCTGCACCCAGGCCAATCTGGACAAGTCGCAGGGGAGTCTGCTGAGGATCGTGATTGTGCGTCGAAGCCGACATGGTGCACCTCTTGTGTGTACTTCGCCCGTTGTTGCACAGGCGGAGGTCAGTCTAGTAGCGGCCCTCTTCATAGGCCGTGTCGTACATGGCGAGGATGTTCTCCACCGGCGTCACCGCCTGGAGATTGTGGCAGGGAGCCAGGATGTAGCCGCCGTCGCGGCCCAGCGTTGAGAGGCAGTGACGGACTTCCTCGCGGACCTGCTCCACGGACCCGAAGGGCAGTATCTCCTGGTTCTCCATGCCGCCGTGGAAGCACAGGGACGACCCGTAGGTGTCCTTGAGCCAGCCGAGGTCGATCCCCCCGCAGCGGTACTGAACGGGATTGAGGATATCGATGCCGATCTCGATCAGGCGCGGGAGCAGGGGCCACATCGCCCCGTCATCGTGGTGCAGGATGTGCACGCCGTGGTCATGCATGAGCTTCGCCAGCCTTCGATAGTGCTCGGCGAAGAACTCGTCGAACATCCCCACCGAGATCATCAGGCCGGTCTGGGTGCCGAAGTCGTCGGTGAGCTGCGTCACGTCGATGAGCCCGTCACCGGCCTCGAAGAGCCGCTCGCAGAAGCTGTAGAAGAACGCGCACATGCGGTCTATGATGGCATGAGACAGCTCGGGATCGGCGGCCAGGTCGATTAGTGACTGTTCGAGCCCGCGCAGCTTGTTGTGAAAGAAGAAGGGCGCCGTGTAGCCGGCCTCGATGGGAAGACTGCGGCGCTCCTCACACTGCTGCCGAACCGTGCTGAAGTCGAACCAGTCCGCGGAGGGCCAAGGGTAGTCCTCCAGGTCGCGCACGGTCTGCGCGCAGGCAAGGGGATGGTGGCACATCTCCAGGTAGGTCCCGGTTGCGTAGGTCTGCGGACGGCTGCGGATTCCCCAGTAGTCCTCGACGGTGCCGTCCTCGTAGGTTGGGATCGGCGGGCCAACGTAGATCGGCGCGACCCCGGCAAAGCCGTCAAGGTGCAGCCTCTCGCGGATTGCCCGCACGTCGTCGGTTCCCAGGTACGCCCGGAGCTTGGCCCAGACTTCGCCGGTCGCCCAGATGTCCAGGGGAACACGGTCGGGGCGACCGCCCTGGATGGCAGTCAAGGTCCGTTCGCGAGAAGTCATGGGCACGCTCCCTCTGGGTCTGGCGTCGGGATTCCCGACGAGTCTATCACCTGTTGTGGGCGGTTCGCCTCAGGAAGGGGAGA
>JBDKVB010000157.1 GCA_039679385.1 Armatimonadia bacterium
CCCCAGGGGTATCCGGTCTGGCCGGCGCGCCGTCTGCCCCCCTGGCCAGGGGGGCAGACGGGCTCCCCCACACACCGTGGGGAATGACCCATCCTCCCACGCCCTTGCGCATCATACAAGGGGGACACAGGGGGTGAGGTGCCGTTGCCTCTCCGCCGCCTCAGTTGCAGTCGCCCAGATAGCAGGCGACCTCAGCCCCCGTGTGCCAGGCCCACAGCCACTCCTTCAAAGCCTTCGGGTAGAGCCGAAAGTCGCCCAGCCTATCCAGCGGCAACCAGTCCACTCCGGTCTGGTAGCTGTCCGGCCTTGGCCCTGTCTCCGGGGTCTGACCCTCCGCGATGCCTTGACCCTCCGCCAGGCTGCACACGAACATGAACTCGACCCGGTGCACCTCGCCGTCATACTCGGCGAACTCATGGCGACTGCCGAGGTACTCCCGCACCGCCACCAGGGGACCGATCTCCACCTCGGCCCCGATCTCCTCCCGACACTCGCGCCGCAGGGCCTCGTGCAGAGTCTCTCCCGGCCGCTGACCGCCCCCGGGAAGCACGTACCAATCACCCCAGGGGTCCAGATTCCGCGTCACCAGCAGCTTGCCGTCGCGGACGATAAGGGCCTTCGCCGAGTTGCGGACCGTCATCACCGGTACTCACTGATCCATGCCGCAGCGATGTTCGCGACCTGCCGCCGCAGCCGACTTACGTCGCGATCACGTCCCAGGTGCACGCGGTTCGTCAGCAGGATCACGTAGCCGTTCCTGGGCGGGTCGATCCACACCGAGGTTCCCGTGTAGCCGGTGTGTCCCACACCACCTGCGGGGAAGATCTCGCCCCGCATCTGCGGCGTGTACCCGGTGTCGATGTCCCAGCCGAGGCCGCGAATCCCGTCCTCGATCTTCGTCTGCGGGGTCATCATCGCCCGAATCGTTGCGGGCGAGAGAGGGAAGCGACCGCTGCGACCAACCTGTGATCCGAGGCGATCCAGCAGCGCCGACACGTACCGGCTCAGATCCTGCGCCGTCGAGAACAGCCCGGCATTCCCGCCGGCGCCGTTCAGGAACCGCGCGTTCTCGTCATGCACGACGCCGCAGAGCACGCCCTCAGGATACTGCTCGGTCGAGGCGCAGCGAGCCACCAACTCCGGCGAGGGACAGAAGCACGTATCCTCCAGGCCCAGCGGGCCGAAGAGATGCTCCTGCACATACTCCTTCATGGGCTGCCCACTGACCGTCTCGATCACCGAGGTCACCACGATGTAGCCCAGGCAAGAGTAGCAGAAGGCCTCGCCCGGCGCGGTCTGCAGAGCGATCTGCGACAGGTCCGCGATCACAGCCGCCCGACGCTGCTCTCGGGGCATGTCCTCGCCGAAGTCGTGCAGGTAGTTGCGATAGGGCGGCACCCCCGAGGTGTGGGTGAGCAGGTGCCGGATCGCGATGTTCTCTCGACCCTCGGCGTCAAAGCCCGGCAGGAACCGTCGCACCGGGTCGTTGAGCACGATCTTCCCACTCTCGACCAGTTGCATGACTGCGGCAGCGGTCGCAATGGGCTTGCTTACGGAGGCAAGATCAAAGACGGTGTCCAGTTCCATCGGGCGGGGCTCCGGGACGATCTGGCGCTGCCCGAAGGCGCCGTGATACAGCACGCGGCTGCCCTTGCCCACGAGCACTACAGCACCCGGGATCTGACCTTCCTCAATGGCTCCCTGGATGGCCAGCTCCAGGTTCCTTGCGAAGTCCATGTTTCTACCCACCTCCGGCGGGGTTCGGTCGCTTGGTGTGGTCCTGACCTGCGGCTACTTGCCGAAGCGCTTTGCGAAGTCGGGGCTGCAGTGCGCCGCCACGACCTCGCCGAAGTACAGCCGGTGAAAGTCGCCCTTGGGATAGCAGCCGTCGCAGACTGAGGCGTCCGTCTGGGCCGGGATCAGGTCATTGAAGCTGAGGGTCTTGCACTCGTAGGCCAGCCCGCACTCGGCGATGTACGGCGACCGCAGGCTCTCACACTGCGCCGCCACCGCGGTGAGGCTACACTCCGCGAACTTGTCGTAGTCCCGTCCCGACTTGGAGCCGCAGAAGGCCAGCGCCTCCGCCTGCTCAGGGAAGGGCACGTTCACCGTGAAATCGCCCGTGGTGTTGATGCAGCCATAGGTGTACCGCGAGGGGCGCACCAGCACAGTAAAGACCTTGCGACCCCAGATGACGCCCAGTTGCCCCCATCCAATGGTCATCGTGTTCGGCCGTCCCTTGTCGTCCACCGAAACTAGTAGCACTCCTCCCTTGTTGAAGGAGTCGCACAGTTGTGCAAAATAGCGGTCATAGGCAACGCTGATACGTTCCATTTCCTTGCCCTCCAGGAGCCCATAGAATGGCGTTCTGCTTCCGCATGAGTGCCCCGTTCTCCTCCTGAGGGCCGCAAGTCCGGGGCTTCGGGCGCCGAATCGGCAGCCCTTGACGCTTCCTTCCCGGTGACGTAGAATACCGCTGCGATAGCCCGAAGGTCCCAGGTACGATGGTGGCGGGCGTCGCAATGTCGGGGGCGAAGCAGCCCTCAGAGTGTGACGATGGAATCCAGCACAGACCCAGCTCATAGTACGGAAGCGTTGCCAGACAACGCTCACTTATCTCGCCCACGCCGAAGCGTCCCGTGGACCTGCTCAGGTGCACGCGGGAGGCTGGTGCCTTGAGCTAGCTATCTAGTGGCTAGTGAGAGACGCCTGTGCCCCCGCCTGCTAACTGATCAGGCGGTTTTTTTGGTGTCTGGTGGAGCCCCTCCGCCTCACCTGCCCTTACCACGGACTACAGCTTCGTATGCTTGGGCACGTGGAAGGAAGGGGGGCGAGCAGCCATGGTGTTCTTCGCCGACGCCTATCTGTCTGCCATGCTTCGCTACGGAGTCTTCTCCGCGGAGGGAAAGCCCATCGGGACGCTTGACGACCTGCTGGTGCGGCCCCACGAGCGCTTCCCCGAGGTGGCACACGTAGCAGTCCGAGTCAAGGGCGACAAAGAGCTCCTCTACGTCCCCTGGTCTGCCGTCCGCACAGCTTCCCAGGAAGGCATCCGCCTCGTGCCCTCCTACAATCCCGCTACCCAGTCCAGACCCGATCCCGACGAGATAAGCCTGCGCCACGACCTGCTGGACAAACAGATCGTCGACGTCTCCGGCAAGCGCCTGGTGCGAGTCCACGACCTCAAGCTGGGCGCCGTCGGCTCGCGAGTCCTGCTCACCCATGCCGACGTCGGTGGCCGCGGAATCCTGCGGCGGATGGGCTGGGAGCACTTCGCCCTCGGCCTCTGCCGCTTCCTCCATATCCACTTCCCCGAGCGTCTCATCGCCTGGGAGCACCTCCAGACGCCCTCCGGGGCCGGTGAACTCCATGCCGATCGCTCGCAGGACGGCCTGCGTCACATGCATCCCGCTGACCTCGCCGACATCGCCGAGGAGCTCAGCGCACCCGAACGGGCCGCCTTCCTCGTCGCCATGGATGACGAGGTCGCTGCCGATGCGATGCAGGAGATGGAGCCTGAGGCGCAGGTCGCCGTCGTCAACGAGATGAGCGACCAGGACGCCTCCGACCTGATCGACGAGATGGACCCCGATGCCGGCGCAGACCTCCTCGCAGACCTCCCCGAGGAACGCGCCAATGCCCTCCTCGACCTCATGGAGCCCGAGGAAGCGGCCGACCTGCGGATGCTGCTGTCCTTCCCTGAGGACTCGGCTGGTGGCCTCATGACCATCGGTCAGGTATCGATTCCCGCCTCGACCACGGCCGCCGAAGCGCTCGAGATGGTTCGCGAGCAGGCTCGTGAGGTCGAGACCCTCTACTACGTCTACGCCCTGGACGACGAGGGACGCCTTGTCGGCGCCCTTTCACTTCGGGAGCTCATCATTGCCGACCGCAGCGCACGGGTCGAGGACCTCATGTCTCGGCGTGTGGTCAGCGTCACCCTGGACACCAAGCAGCAGGATGTGGCGCACGTCTCCGCTCACTACAACCTCCTGGCCGTTCCGGTGGTGGATGACCAGGGACGGCTCAAGGGCATCGTCACTTCCGACGACGCCATCGACGCCGTCATTCCCACCTCCTGGAAGAAGCGCATCCCGAAGGCTTTCGCTTCCTGATCGGCCTTCGGGGTACCTCAGTGCGCCGCTGACGCCTGCCGTCTACGGTCTCACCGCATCACAGGAAATCCAGGTATCGCCCATGCGTTCCCCATTCCCAAGCAGCAATCGCCGCTGGCGTCGGCTGACGGCCCTTCTAGCCATCGCCGGCCCGGGAATCATCACCGCCACCGTCGACAATGATGCCGGCGGAGTCGCAACCTACTCCCTCGCGGGCGGCAACTACGGCTACGGCCACCTCTGGGCGCTGATCCCGATCGGCGTCCTGCTGTTCATCATCCAGGAGATGTCGGCACGCCTCGGGGCCATGACGGGGAAGGGCCTCGCGGACCTGATCCGCGAGAACTTCGGCCTGCGCATGACGTTCTGGTTGCTGCTGGGCGTGACCCTGACGAACCTCACCAACACCATGGGCGAGTTCGCCGGCGTCGCCTCCGCGGCGGAGATCTTCGGGCTGTCTCGCTACATCGCTGTGCCGCTCTCTGCGGTCTTCGTGTGGGTTGTCGTGGTCCGGGGCAACTACAAGTCGGTCGAGAAGGTCTTTTTCGCCGCTTGCCTGATCTACCTGGCCTACCCGATCTCCGGCATCCTGGCCAAGCCCGACTGGAAACCCGTCCTGCACAGCCTGGTCGTCCCCGGCTGGGAGCTGTCCGCCGGCTATGTCATGATGCTCATCGGCATCGTCGGCACCACCATCGCACCCTGGATGCAGTTCTACCAGCAGGCTGCCGTTGTCGACAAAGGCATCACGGCCAAGGACTACAAGTACACTCGGCTGGATGTCCTCGTCGGGTGTGTGTTCGCGGTCATCATCGTCCTCTTCATCATGGTGACGTGCTCTGCGACCATCCACGCAGCGGGCAAGAGCGTCGAGTCGGTCGAGGACGCTGCTCAGGCTCTGTTCCCGCTGGCCGGTCCTTACTGCGCCGGCCTCTTCGCCTTCGGACTCCTGAACGCGTCGCTGTTCGCGGCGTCGATCTTGCCCTTGGCGACCGCCTACCAGCTCTGCGAGGGCATCGGCTGGGAGCGCGGCCTGGACCACAGCTTCCGCGAGGCGCCCGCGTTCTACACCACTTACACCGCTCTCATCGTCCTCGGTGCCGGTCTGGTGCTGCTGCCGAACGCTCCTCTGCTCAAGATCATGTACCTGTCCCAGGTGCTCAACGGCGTCTTGCTGCCCTTGGTGCTGGTCTTCATGCTGCGGCTCATCAACGACCCCGGGCTGATGGGTGACCACACGAACTCGCGCGTGTATAATGTGCTCAGTTGGGCCTGCGTCGTGGCGGTGTCGCTCATGTCGGCGTACCTGGCGGTCGCGACAATCTTCCCGTCCCTGGGGCAGTAGCGGCCCTAACTCCCTGTCCTGCAATGTTCGCCGGGCCTGTCCTGTCAGGTCCCGCGCTCCTTTGATTGGTCACCTTCCATGCGCTTTCTGCTCAGTGGTTACTACGGCTTCGGCAACGCGGGGGATGAGGCTGTCCTGGCTTCGCTCCTTCAGGGCCTGCGACAGCGTTTCCCCGAGGCCGAGCTGTGCGTTCTGTCCTCCGCTCCCGGGACCACCAGCAACCTCTACGGGGTCGAGGCGGCGCAGCGCTGGTCTGTGGCCGAGGTCTGGCGTGCTCTGGGGCGATCCGACCTGCTGATTCAGGGCGGCGGAAGCCTCCTCCAAGACGCCACGAGCAAGGTCTCGCCGGTCTACTATCTGGGAATCCTGCGAATGGCTCGGCTGCGCCGGGTCCCCAGTGTCATCTTCGCCCAGGGCTTCGGTCCACTGAACACTTCGGTCCTCCGCCGCTGGGCCGCGAGCGAGTTCCGCCGGGCTGCTGCCGTCACCCTACGTGATGCAGCCTCCGTCGAGCAGGTCCGCAGCCTTCCAGTCACTTCGCCCGAGCCGACTCTGGTGGGTGATCCGGCTGTCCTGCTGGAGCCTGATCTCGATGCGGCTCGCACCTCCCTGCGTGAGGCGGAAGTCGATCTATCAGCCGGGTATGCCCTCCTGACCTTGCGCCAGTGGCCGCAGACGGAGCAGGTCGTGGAGGCCTGTGGCCAACTGGTGCGCCACCTGCACAACGCCCACGGGCTGGAGACGGTGCTGGTGCCCTTCCAGGAGCCGGAGGATCTCGCGCCCTTGCAGCAGGTTGTCTCCGCAAGCCCCGGCGCACATCTGCTCACGGGTCTGGGCCGTCCGCAGCACTTCGTCGGACTGGTGTCCCTGGCCAGACTCGCGGTGTGCATGAGGCTGCACGGGATCATCTTTGCCGCCGGGCAGCAGGTGCCCGCGATCGGTCTCTCCTATGACCCCAAACTCGACGCTTTCGCTGCCCGGGCGGGGCAGCCGGTGCTTGCCTGCGGGTCCTGCACCGGCGACGCGCTTTGTGCTGTCGTCGATTCGGCCCTGACCCAGGCCCAGACGAAGGCGGCCGACCGTGCTGTTGCGGCCGCCGAGGTGCGCAGCGCCGCCGAGACTGCCTTCGAGGTCCTTGCCGAGGTCGTGAAGGGCCTACGCTGACCCCGGCGATGCTCACCTGCCGCGGTCGCTTAGCTCCCGCCTTTCCAAAGTTGCGAGCGGACGCCTGGCTTTCGCTCACCCAAGGCGGCGAGTCGCTATCGCTCCTGGTCTACGGGGTGCCGTGCCTTTGCCGTAATCCTCTGCCTTTGCCGTTTCCCCCTCGCCACCGCGTGGAGAGGGGGCAGGGGGTGAGGTGCCCTTTGCGGTCGGCTTGACAGCCGGCTTCGCGCCCTGTTAGCCTTGCTCGACGACCGGACCCTTCGTGAGATCACGCCCCTTCGAGGTGGGGATGCGATGTACGAGTTGATTGTCGAACGCAGCTTCTCGGCCGCACACCGACTGTGCGACTACGACGGCCCGTGTGCCCGATTGCACGGCCACAACTACCGCGTTGAGTGCAGTCTCGTCGGCGAGGAGCTCGCGGGCAATGGAATGCTGATGGACTTCGGCGAGATCAAGACCTTCTGCGACGAGATCCTCGACGCCCTGGATCACCAGTGCCTGAACGAGTTGGCACCCTTCACCGAGCAGAACCCGACCTCCGAGAACCTTGCACGGTACCTCTTTGAGCAGATGGAGTCGGCCCTGGCCGACAGGCCGGTGCACATGGGGTATGTGCGGGTGTGGGAGACGGCGGGGCAGTCTGCCGTGTACCGAAAGGGGTAGACATGAGGGCCCTCACGCTGCTCTCCGGCGGGCTGGATTCCGTCGTCGCGACCTGGGCTGCCCGACGCGATCACGAGATCGTCGCCGCCCTCACCTTCGACTATGGTCAGCAGGCTCGGGTGCGGGAAATCGACGCCGCCCGACGAGTTGCCGGTCTGCTCGACTGCCGTCACGAGGTCATCGAGTTGCCCTGGCTGGCGGCCCTTGGCGGAAGTGCGCTGACGGAGGCCTCGGCGGAGATCCCCTCACTGCCCGCGGAGCAACTGGACGACGCTGAGGCAGCCGCGGAGACCGCTCAGGCCGTGTGGGTGCCGAATCGCAACGGGGTCTTCGTGAACATCGCCGCCGCCTATGCCGAGGTGCTGGACGTGGGGGCAATCGTGTGCGGGTTCAATGTGGAGGAGGGCGCGACCTTCCCCGACAATACCCCGGAGTTCATGGACGCTGCCGCCCGGTTCTTCGCGCTGTCCACGATGCGCCGGCCCCGGCTCCTCAGCCCCACGGTCACCCTCACCAAGTCGCAGATAGTGCAGCTCGGGCTCGAACTCGGTGCGCCCCTGGAACACGTGTGGAGCTGCTACCGTGGTGACGAGCAGCCCTGCTGGCGCTGCGAGTCCTGCCGGCGGCTGAAGAGAGCCCTGAGCACCGCCGGGGTCTGGGAACGCTGGCTCGCCGAGCGCTGACGGACGCCGGACCTACAGTCACAGAAAAGGCCCGCGGGGAATCTCCTCGCGGGCCTTTGGTTTGCGTGGGTATGTGCGCCTTCGCCTGCTGCGCTCTGCCTAGCTCTTGCGGCGCAGGAAGGCCGGGATGTCGAGGTCGTCCTCGTCATAGGTAGGCATGTCGTCGGAGAAGGCGGCGCGTCGGCGGTCGCGGCTCTCGTCGCGCTTCTTGCCCTCTTCCTCCTCAGGAGCACGTGCAGCAGCGGTTTCCGGTGCTTTGCGTTCGGCCGGGCGAGCGGCTTCGGCACGGGTCTCGGAAGGTGCATCCTGAGCCTGGACGGCATCGAAGCCGGTGGCCAGAACCGTGATGCGCACCTGACCCTCCATCTTGTCGTCGATGACGGCGCCCAGGGTGAGGTCGACTTCGCCCGCGTCTCCGCCCGCAGCCTCCTGGACGATGCTGGCCGCTTCCTGAACCTCGGCCAGTGTCAGGTCCGGTCCGCCGGTGACGTTCAGGAGCACGGAGCGAGCGCCGCGAATGTCGGTCTCCAGCAGCGGACTGGAGATGGCAGCCTGGGCGGCGTCGGTGGCGCGCTTGTCGCCCTGAGACTCGCCGATACCCATCATCGCGGAGCCGGCGTTGACCATGACGGCACGCACGTCATTGAAGTCCAGGTTGATGAGGCCGGGGACGACGATGACTTCGGAGATGCCGCGCACGCCCTGCTGCAAGACCGTATCTGCCAGCCGGAAGGCCTCCTGGAGGCTCAGTTCGCGGTTGGTCAACTGCAGCAGACGGTCGTTGGGGATAACGATCAGGGTGTCGACGTTTTCCTTAAGTCGGCGGATGCCGTCGTCGGCAAGCATGGCACGTCGCTTGCCCTCCACGGCGAAGGGCTTGGTGACTACGCCGACGGTCAGAGCGCCCATTTCCTTGGATATCTCCGCAACAACGGGGCTGGCGCCGGTGCCTGTTCCGCCGCCCATGCCGCTGGTGATGAACACCATGTCGGCGCCGTCGAGGGAGATCATGATCTCCTGGCGGCTCTCCTCGGCGGCCTGGCGGCCGAGGTCAGGGTTGCCACCGGTGCCAAGGCCACGGGTCAAGCTATCGCCAATCTGCAGCTTCTTGTCGGCGGCTGATAGGTCGAGTACCTGCATGTCGGTGTTCATGGCGATATACTCGACGCCCATGAGCCCGGCTTCGATCATCCGGTCGACAGCGTTCGAACCGCCGCCCCCCACCCCGATGACGCGTATCTTTGCATATTCCTCCACTTTGGAGCTGAGCATGGGCAAAGGCCCCTCCCATTCGGCAGAGCACAGTGAATCGCTGAAGACAACTTGAGGTTCAATTATAGACGCGGCTTTCAAGGGGTGTCAAGGAAACCGCAACCCGTTTTTGGCCCGCCTTGAGCATCCGCCCAGACCCCGAGAGCCTCGTCGAGATACCCCACGTCGCGGCCATCCCTCACAGGTCGAAGGAGCCCTGCGCCTTGCGATGCTCTCTTGCCTTCTCAAAGCGTTGCAGATGGTCGACAAGTTCCAGCCTGAGGGCAGGAACCTCCTCCGGACCTTGCAGGCCTCGTGCACCCTCCGACAGGAGCTTGCGCGGGCCCTGCGCCATCTCCTCCTCTGGGTCGGGCCACTGCACAGCGTAGACGGTCCGTCCCTGTTCCTGAGCCTGGCGAGCGGTCTCCATCGCCCCACCGGTCTCCCGCGACTGCACCACGAGCACTCCCCGCGACAGCACGCTCTGGAGCCGGTTGCGGGCCATCAACCGTCCCACAGTGGGTGGCGCCTGGGGCGGCTGTTCGGAGATCACCGCTCCGTTCTGCGAGATGTCACGGGCCAGTTCGAGGTTCTCGCGGGGCGTTATCACCCGGATGCCTGAGCCGAGGACCGCCAGCGTTCTTCCGCCACCCTCGAGCGCTCCCAGGTGAGCGGCGGTGTCGCAGCCCCTGGCCAGGCCACTCACCACCGTGGTCCGCTCCTGCGCGAAGGCCCGACCGAGGCTCCGAGCCATCTGTGCGCCCTCGGGAGTCGGTGAACGCGTCCCCACAATCGCGACCGCCGGCTCATCCTCGCCCAAAACGCGGCCGGCCAGGCACAGAACGGGTGGCGGATGCTCCAACCCCCGGATCAGGACGGGGTAGGCACTCTCCCAGGGGCAGGCAACCGTGACGCCGACGCCGCGCAGCTCCTGAATCTGCTCCCGGAAGTCCTCAAGCCTCTTCCCGAGGCCGGTAAGGCCCGCGATCTGCTCCGCAGTCAGCCGTAGAGCCGGATTGTGCAGCGCCTCAGGGTCGGCCGCAAGAACCGCTCGTGTCGACCCGAAGGCCGCCACCAGGCGCGCAAAGCCCGCGGGGCCAAGTCCGCCTCCCCAGCAGAGGGCGACACACCTCAGCTTTTCCTGGTCAGGTGTGGGCAACCCGGCCTCCAGGGGGTCCTTCTTGCCGCCGGAGACGTCCTGCTCAAGGCCGTCCCCGGCGGGTATATCGCTGGTCTCAGGCAACGTTCCAGACGTCATAAGCGGCCTTCATCGCCGCAAGCGGCTCACCCTTCGGGCCGAACTCATGGCCCACATAGCCGTCGTAGTCCAGCTCCGCGATGGTCCGAGCGATCGCCGGGTAGTAGATCTCCTGCGTGTCGTCCATGTCCTTGCGGCCGGGGTTGCCGGCGGTGTGGAAGTGACCGATCCATTGGAGGTTGTTCTGGATGGTGCGGATCAGGTCGCCTTCCATGATCTGCATGTGGTAGATATCGTACAGCAGCTTCACACGCGGCGAGCCGACCAGCTTGCACAGGTGTACACCCCACTCGGTGCTGTCGCACATGTACCCCGGGTGGTTCACCTTGCTGTTGAGCAGCTCCACACACATCGTGATGCCCTTGGCCTCGTAGGCCGGTGCGACCTTGCCAAGAATCTCCGCGCAGATCTCGGCGCCGACGAGGTCGGTGACCTGCGGGTAGCGGTTGCCGCTCAGGCACAGCACACTGGGGATCTCGTACTTCACAGCGATCTCCAGACTCGCGTTCAGCTCGTCCTCGATGCGCGCATGATTCTCGCGCTTGTTGAGGCCGTCGCCGAGAGACTGGTGACCGACGAAGATGGCGATGTCCAGCCCGGCGTCCTTGATGGCTTGGAACTGGTCCTGCGGTCCCATTTCCAGCGACTTGTAGCCGATCTTCTTGGCCTCGGCGATCACTTGCTCAGGTGTCACGCCGCCTCGGCAAAAGCATCCCCAGCACCCCGACTGCTTGATGGGCTTCATGGATAGCGCTCCTTCAATGTGGATGATCCGCTCCTATTCCCCGGCAAGGTTCAGAAGGCCTCCCGACCTCCGGGGGCGAAGTGAATACCGACAGGAATCCGAGGTCGGCCTGACAGACCAACGCCGGGAACGGGAGGCCCCCATGGCCAACAACCTGATGGTCAAGCCTGGCAGCAAAGTGCGGCTCAAGGACTATAACCCGGATGCGAACAACGGCTGGGAAAAGGACGACCCCAGGTGCCAGAGCAAGCTCAGCAGCGACCTCCAGACCATGGCCGCGCTGCAGGAGATGCTCTTCGCCGAGAACAAGCAGTCCCTGCTCATCGTCCTGCAGGCGATGGACGCCGGCGGTAAGGACGGCACCATCAAGCACGTGCTCACCGGCCTCAACCCCCAGACCTGTGATGTCATCAGCTTCAAGGTCCCCACGGCTGAGGATCTCGCCCACGACTTCTTGTGGCGCATCCACAAGTACACTCCGGGACGTGGGCTGATCTCCGTCTTCAACCGCTCCCACTATGAGGACGTGCTTGTCGTCCGCGTCCACAACCTGGTCCCCCCAGAGGTCTGGAAGGCGCGCTACGACCGCATCAACGAGTTCGAGTACCTCCTGGCGGAGAAGGGCACGCGGGTCATCAAGTTCTTCCTCCATATCTCCAAGGAGGAGCAGCGTCAGCGCCTTCAGGAGCGCCTTGATGACCCGCAGAAGCACTGGAAGATCTCCGACGCAGATGTGCCCGAGCGTGAGCTATGGGACGACTACATGAAGGCCTACGAGGAAGCGATGTCTCGCTGCAGCACCTCCTATGCCCCCTGGTACGTCATCCCCGCGAACCACAAGTGGTACCGGAACATGATGGTGGCCGAGATCATCGCCAAGACGCTCAAGGACATGAACCCCAAGTGGCCGCCGCCGCAAGTCGACCTGAGCAAGATCGTGATCAAGTAGCGCCGCCGATGCGGCCCGACAGTGAGTGATCTATGGAAGAGGAGCTCTTCACCCATTTCGCCGATCCCGAACACACCCGCGCAGGCCTGCGTCAGGCCGGCTATGTCGCCACTCGCGTCATCTGCACGGCGGTCTACCTCGCCGACCGACTGGACAAACCGCTACTGGTCGAGGGCCCGCCGGGAGTGGGGAAGACGGAGCTTGCCAAAGCCTGCGCAACAGCCCTGCACCGAGACCTTCTGCGCTTGCAGTGCTACGAAGGTCTCGACGAGTCCAAGGCCCTCTATGAGTGGGAGTACGCCAAGCAGCTCCTCTACGCCCAGGTCCTGAAGGAGAAGCTGGACGAGCTGCTGCAGGGCGCTGCCTCCTTCGACGAGGCCATCACGCGCCTGGAAGGTCAGGAGAGCGGCTTCTTCTCCGAGGCCTTCCTGCTGCCACGGCCCCTGCTGCGTGCCATCACTTCGGACGCCCCGGTTGTCCTGCTGATCGATGAGATCGACCGGGCCGACGAAGAGTTCGAGGCCTTCCTGCTGGAGCTGCTCAGCGACTACCAGGTCAGTGTGCCCGAGTTGGGGACCTTGCGTGCCCGGCATGTCCCCCTGGTGATTCTCACCAGCAACGCCACGCGCGAAGTCTCCGATGCCCTCCGCCGCCGCTGCCTGCACCTATTCATCGACTTCCCCTCCGCGCAGGAGGAGACCGAGATCGTCAAGCTCAAGGTGCCCGACATCGAGGAGCGACTGGCCCGCAAGCTGGTGGCGATGGTCCACCGGCTGCGAAGTTGGGACCTGGAGAAGGTGCCCACTCTCAGCGAGACTCTCGACTGGGCACGGGCCCTCGTGGCACTCAGTGCCGATATGCTCGATGCCGAGTTGGTGGAGCAGACCCTCGGCGTCATCCTCAAGACGAGGCTGGACCTGGACAAAGGGCGCCGCGAGGTCCGCAACCTCCTGAAGGCCTGACGAAACTCAATCCTACCCATGCAGCAACTGCTCTTGCGCTTTGTGAATCGGCTTCGCGCCCGGGGACTGGACATCTCTCCCGGCGAACACCTCGACGCCCTCTCGGCCGTGGAGACCCTTCGGCTGGAAGATCGGGTGGCGATACGCGAGGCGCTGCGTGCAACCCTGGTCAAGCAGGAGGAGTACCGCAAGGTCTTCGATGAGGAGTTCGCTGCCTTCTTCGCCGCACCGCCGCTGCCCCGAAAAGAGGGGAGAGGCAAGAGGGCCGGAGGCGGCATCAGCAAGCCGCAGCAGACCGGGCACGGTCCTGCCGTGGGGGAGAGGTCCTTGGCCCGTGGAGTCGGCGGCGAGCGCCCCCAGTCTCAAGAGCGCCCGGGTGGATCGCAGGGGATGCCTCGCTCGACGGACTACCGGACCGCTCAGACCGGCCGGGCTCCCTCTGCCGAGCCTGAACCCGGACCCGGCAAGACCCTCGTCACCTTTCGGGGCGTGCAGCCACCGGAAGCAAAGCGGTCGGTGCAGGCCCTCGCCCGGACCGAGCTGAAGCGGCTCAGCGATTCCGACATTCGCGAACTCCGGCGTCATGTGCGGACCATGGCTCGACGCCTCGCAAGCCGACTGTCGCGTCGCCGCACCTCCTCACGCCGGGGACAGGTGGACGTGAAGCGCACCTTGCGCCGCAGCCTGCAGTTCGGCGGCGTCCCCTTCCTCCTTGCGCATCGGGCTCGGAAGCGCAAGCGCCCCGAGGTCGTGGTCCTGTGCGATGTCTCCGGGTCAGTGATCCGCGCCGGGGAGCTGATGGTCGAGTTCCTGCAGGCCTTGTATCAGGACATCGCCCACCTGCGAGTCTTCGCCTTCACCAATCGCGTCGCCGAGATCACCGGACTGATGGGGAGCACGCGTGAGCTGTCGGAGCTGGTGGCCTCCGCCGGTCTCGATCCGAACGCCTTCAGCGACTTCGGCAGCGCCTGCTACGATCTGATCACCCGCTTCCCGGGCGTTACAGGTCGGCGCAGCACGCTCCTGATCATGGGCGACGCACGCAACAACTATGGGGACTCAATGGTCTGGGCCTTCGAGGAGATCGCCCGACCGGCGCGCCTTGTGATATGGCTGGTGCCGGAGGGCAAGGAGAGATGGAACACGGGGGACAGTCGCATCGGGGACTACGCAGGACTATGTGATACCGTCGCAGAGGCCCATACCCTCGAGCGCCTGCTGCGAGCCCTGACCACTGCGTGATACCGCGGGACAGGCTAGGCCCTGCCGCCTGCGGGTGACAGCGCCTTGAGCACCGCCGCCACGACCTCCTCCACCTCAAGAGCCTTCATGCAAGCATAGTCGGTGCAGGTGGGATGGGCGTAGCAGGGCTGGCACGGGAAGGGCTTCTGCAAGACGACGTGCTGCGGACCGTAGGGACCGGTGCGCTCGGGATTCGCCGGGCCAAAGAGGGCCACCACCGGCTTGCCCACTGCCGCCGCAAGATGCATCGGCCCGGTATCACCCGACACCGCAACATCGCAGCGATCGATCACCGCCGCCAGTTGCAGGTAGCTGGTCTTTCCGGCGGTGCAGAGCGGGCTGACGCCGGACTTCTCGCAGATCTCCTCCGCCAGCTCGACCTCTCTGGGACCGCCGAGAACCACCACCCGAGCACCGTGCTCCTCTGTCAGCCTCCTGGCCGCTTCGGCGAAACGCTCCGCGGGCCACATGCGGTGTACGGCAAAGGCTCCGGGGTTCAGCGCAACGATCGGGCCGTCAGTCGCAAAGCTATGGGCCGCGAACAGCTCCTCGGCCGTGCGCCGTGCCTCCTCCGGGAGGTAGAAGTCAAAGCGCGGGCTCGAAGTGTCGGCACCAAGCTCGGCCGCCAGGGGCAGCATGCGGTCCACGGCATGGAGCCCGTACTCCTTGACCCGCTCACCGGGGAACATCCACTGAAGCTTGCGCAGGTGGTCACCTGCCATCTGCAGCGTCCGACCACACCGTGCCATGCGTGTGATCAGCCCGCTCTTCACGATCCCCTGCAGGTCCAGGCAGACCTCGTACTTGGCCTCGCGCAGTTGCTGACCAAGCTGGGCGTACTCTCCTCTGACGGCCGGAAGGTTCCGCGCCTTCTTGACCATCTTCCCCCAGCGCGCGAGCGGGGCAACGAAGACCTGGTCGATCTGCGGGTCCTGCGCAATAAGCTCCTGGAAGCGCTCGTCAACGACCCAGCCCAGGCGCGCCTTCGGGAAGGACGCCCGCAGGGCACGCAAGGTCGGGAGCGCGCAAACGATATCGCCAAAGGCGCTCATGCGCACGATCAGGATGCTCTCAGGAGTTCGCGGGTTCGGTGTCACGGGGGGCCTTCCAGCGATTGTGCAGCCAGAGCCATTGCTCCGGTGTGTGCAGGATCTTCTCGCCGATCAGGTCGTTGAGCTTCTGAGTGAACCGCCGCACGTCTGAGCCGCGGTCGCCGGTGTCCTCATACTCCGGGCCGGGCGTCACGGTCACGAGGAAGTGGTCATCCGGCTGCCGCTGGGCAAAGGCCATGACGAAGGTCGCGCCGGTGCGCAGCGCAAACAGGGCCGGGCCGCTGGCAGAGTCTGCCGGGAGCCCGAGGAAGGTCACGCGAACCGCGGCGTCCACCGCATGTTGATCAGGAAGGATGGCGACGCACTCATTCTCCCGCAAAGCACGCAGGAGCTGCCGAGTGTCCCAGCGTCCAAAGACCTTCTCGCCCTTGCTCCGCCGGGACTCGTTGGTAAGCTCGGCCGCGAGATTGCTCGTCGCGTCCCTGGCGATGACGTTCATCGGGTAGCCATGCAGGGCCAGGGCGGCTCCGCCGAACTCCCAGTTGCCGAAGTGCGCGGTGATGATGACGACGCCCTTGCCCCGCGCAAGTCCCGCGTCGATGTGCTCCGTTCCGACGACGGTTACCTGCTCCCTCAACTCCTCTGGGGTCATCCACTGCATCTTGAACATCTCGCCCATCGTCTTGCAGATGTTGACGATGCTCTGCCGGCGAATCTCGCGGTTCCGCTCCGGCGTAAGGCTCGGACCGAAGACCGCCTGCAGGTTGCGCTCCATCATCCGCTGACGTTTGGGCACGAGCGCGCTGAGCACCCCGGCAAAGCGGGTCGCCAACTTGCGCACAGAGGTAAGCGATCGGTGCCGGATCGAGATCACCAGAGCACCGAGAATGCAACGTACCACGGCCTGTTCAAGGGCCCGTCGTACCGGGTTTTTCTTGCGCTTGGAAGACATGTTCAGTCAGCCTGTTGAACTTGGTCACATACGGCCTGCAGGGCGCTCTCGACCTCGTCGAGACCCTCCAGGACTTCCAGCCCGCAGCTCATCACGACCACCGGCGGGCAGTCCTCCGGCGGTGGCGGCAGCTTCACGGCATCCTTCTCAGTCGTCACGACAAGCCCGGCACCACTGGCTCGGCAGGTCTGCTTGATCCGCTCGTAATCCTCCGGCACATACCGGTGGTGATCCGGGAACCGCGCCGGCGTCACCTGCGCCCCGAGCTTCTCGAGACCCATCTCATAGGACTGCGGGTTGCCCAGGGCGGACACGGCCACAACCTTCTGCCCGCGCAGATCCTCCACGGGTGCCCCGCCTCCACTGAGCGGTCGCAGCACTCCCTCACGATGACGCGTGACAACCACCGGGCAGTTCGGGCAGTAGCGCCGTGCGAGCGTTCGCAACTGCTCCAGATGCTCCGTCGAGGCCAGGTCCGCGTGGGTGATCCACACCTGGCTGGCCCGCTGCAGATGCGTGACCGGCTCCCGCAGACGCCCGGCCGGGAACAGACGCCAGGCCTCAGGACCGGCCAGCGCATCGAGCAAGACAAGGTCCAGTTCACGGGCCATCCGGAAGTACTGGAAGCCGTCGTCCAGCACGGCAACCTGTGCTCCCGTCCGACTGCGCAGGGCCTCAATGACGGTCTCGCGACGCTTCCCCACGGCAACCGCCACACCGGGCAGTTGCCGGGCCAGCATCACGGCCTCGTCACCGGCCTCTGCAGGCGTCGCCTTCACTTCACTGCCGTCGGAGACGATCAGCACGGCCTCGCTACTGGACCGCCCATGCCCGCGAAGCACGATTCCCGGCTTCACTCGCGGCAGCAGCGCCTGGGCCAGGAAAGCTGTGGTAGTGGTCTTGCCGGTGCCGCCGAGACTCAGGTTGCCCACGCTGATGACCGGCAGCGACGGCTGAGTGCGACGCTTCAGACCACTGGTGTACAGCCACAGGTTGGCCTTGAGCCCGGCGGCGTACAGGCCCGCTCCCAGGCGCAACCCGAGGCGGCCGGCCGAGGCTCCCAGACCTCCACTCCGACCTGTGACAACGGCTTCCCACTGGTCCTGCAAAGTCTTCTCCCTGCGTCGCCGAAACGCCCTGGCCTGCGGACCCTATTCCTGCGGCGCCTGATGCAGCAGCGTCACAAGCCGGTCGAGGTAGCGCCGTGAGGCTCCACCGTGGCGTTCCATCATGGCCCGTCCACGGGTCGCAAAGAGCTCCTGCTCGGCCTCTGAACTCACGATGCGTCCCGTCACCTGCGCCAGTTCCTCGGGATTGCGCACCGTCTCCGCGGCCTGCTCACCAAGGGCAATGTCGGCAAGGTCCTGCTGGTTGTGCATGTACGGCCCCATCAGCGTCGGCTTGCCCTGCGCGATCGGCTGCAGGATGTTGTGCCCGCCGATCGGCACCAAGCTACCGCCCACAAACACCACCGTCGCCAGGGCGTACACCTTGGTCAGCTCGCCGAGGGTGTCGAGAATCACCACACGCACCTGCGCCCCGATCTCAGGCTCAGTGACCTCCCCTTCGGTTGCCAGGGCACGGCTGCGGCGGTAGGTGGCGAAACCACGTTCCGTCACCATGCGCTCGATGGTATCGCCGCGCTCGATGTGTCGCGGCGCAATCACCAGTTGCAGATCGCGATGCTCCTGCCGCAGGAGGTCGAAGGCATCCAGCACCTTCTCCTCCTCGCCCTCACGAGTGCTCCCGGCCACAAGAACCGGGCAACCCTCAGGCAGTCCAAGCTCCAGGCGCAGCTTCGCTGCCTCCGCCTCAGACACCTCGGGCAGCTTCTCATCGAACTTCGAGTTGCCGACGACCACGACATGGTCCTCGGCAGCTCCCAGCGTCCGGAAGCGCTCAGCGTCCTTCTCGGACTGCACCAGAATCGTGTCGAAGTTGCTCAGGGCCCAACTGATGAGCGGCTTGACGGCCAGGTCCCGCGGGTAAGCCCGGTCCGAGATGCGTCCGTTGATGACCGCCGTCTTGATCCCCATGCGCCGGGCGGTCGCCAGGATGTTCGGCCACAGCTCAGTCTCCACCATCACCAGCAGGTCAGGCCGGATCGCCCGTAGCACTCGCCCCACCACAAAGGGGAAATCGAAGGGGAAGTAGATCAGTGCATCCAGTTCAAATCCGCGTTTCTTGGCGGTCTCGTAGCCCGTCCGTGTGGTCGTCGACAGCACGATATGTGCGAGCGGCTCAAACTCCCGCACCTTCCGCAGTATCGGGTCGACCGCTGCAACCTCGCCGACGGAACAGGCCTGGAACCACAGCACGGGGTCGTCGTGATGGCCCAGTTCGGCGGCCTCCGGGGCAACGAAACCGAGCCGCTGCCCGAGGCCCGCGCGCGACTTGCCCTTCAACACAAGTCGCCACAGCAGGTACAGCACCTCAAGGGGCAGCAGCAGGATCAGTAGGATATTGTAGACGATGGTACGCCAGTCAACCGGCTGGACGGTCTTGGATTCAGGCATCAGCGGTCGCTGCCGCTCCTTCCCCGTCGACCAAGGGCTCCTCCGCCGATTCCTCGCCCAGAAGATCGCGAGTCTCGTAGAGGCGTCGGTACAGGCCCTCCTGGGCCATCAGTTCGTCATGGGTTCCCTGCTCCACGATCCGGCCCTTCTCCAGCACCAGGATACGGTCGGCATTCTGGATCGTGGACAGACGGTGGGCGATGATGATCGTCGTGCGGCCCTTCACCAGCGTCTGCAGGGCTCGGTGGACGGCTGCTTCACTTTCGGTGTCCAGCGAGGAGGTGGCCTCGTCCAGGATCAGGATCCGCGGGTCACGCAGCAGTGCCCGGGCGATCGCGATGCGCTGCTTCTGGCCGCCCGAGAGCTTGGCGCCACGCTCACCGGCCTGCGTCTCATACCCCTCGGGCAAGCCCACGATGAAGTCATGCGCATTGGCAGCCTTGGCCGCCTCGACGATATCTTCCTCGGAGGCGCCGGGGCGTCCGTAGCCGATGTTCTCGCGCAAGGAGGTGCCGAACAGGATCGACTCCTGCGGCACGATCCCCATGTTCGACTTGAGCCACTCCATCTTGAGCGAGCGGACGTCCGCGCCATCCACTCGGACGGCGCCCTCGTTCACATCGTAGAGCCGCGCCACGAGGTTGGCGATCGTCGTCTTGCCCGAGCCACTGGGGCCGGCCAGGGCCACGACTTCACCTGGCGCAATACCGAAGCTGATACCATGCAGCACCGGTTCAACGTCATAGCCGAAAGTCACCTTATCAAAGCAGATCTCGCCCCGGACGGTCTCCGGCGCTATGGCATCCGGCGCATCCAGCACCCGAGGCGTCTCGGCGAGAATCTCCAGGGTCCGACCTGCGGCGGCCTCGGCGGTCTGCAGGGTCAAGCTGGTGCGGGATAGGAAGTTGATCTGGCTGGCCGCGGTCTGCATGATGAGGATGAACCCCATCAGTTCGGCGGCTGTGGCGTGGTGCGCGCGGATCTCATGCGCACCGACCAGGAAGGTCACACAGATGCCGCCACCCATCAGTACACCCACCAGGATGACGTTGGCAGCGCCGGCTCGGACTGACCGCATCTCGTTGCGAAGCACCGCCAGGTTCTCCTGCGCGAAACGCCCGGCCGACATGCGCTCCATCCCGAAGATCTTGACGACCCGCATGGCCATCAGCGTCTCGCTGATGACCGCTGTGAGGTCGGCCAGCTTCTCCTGCACCGTGCGACTGTACCGGCGCACTCGCGACCCAAGAGTATTGGTGCACACCACGATCAGCGGGATCATGGCCGCCATCACGAGGGTGAGCACCGGTGAGATGGTGAGCATCTTGCCCACGCAGAACAGGACCGCAAAGGGGGCAATGACCATCCGCCCGACATTGGGGCCCAGGGTCCTTTGCAGGACGGTGGTGTCGTTGTTAACCCGCGAGATGAGTTCCCCCGAGCGCCGTCGCTCGAAGAAGCTCAAAGACAGGCTCTGCAGGTGGTCAAACACGGCCGCCCGCAAGGCCACCAGCATTCGCTGGCTGACCCACTCACCGATGTACGACGACCCGGCCTGCGCGATGGCGGCTCCGAGGAAGGCGATGAAGAGTATCGCGGTCTGGCGGTACAGCGTGGCCAGCGTCCGGGCAGCCTCAGCACCCGACTGCTTCTCGAGGTTGCCGAACAGGCTCTCAAACACCGGAATCGTCTGTGACATGGCCTTCATGTCCAGAAATCCGGTCGCCCCCATGATCACTACGCCGATGATGATCGGCTTGAGGAGGGGACGGGCAAAGCGGCGTAGGATATCCCACAACGCACGGTATCGCATGTTTGCACGGCTCGCAAGCGTGATAGCGAATCAAACCCGGAGGGCCTGGAAGCAAACTCCCAGGGCCGGGGCAAATCAGACCATCTCGACGATCAGGTCGGCAACACGTCCGGCAACTCCGGGTTCGCCGAGAAGACAGCGCACCTGCCGCAGGTCCTCGCGCACTGCTTCCAGTGCCGCCGGGTCCTGCAACAGCCGCAACGCCTCCGCAGCAACGACCTCTCCGGTAATGCTCTCGTCGGGGCTCTGCGGCACAACCTCTGGAACGGCGCCGCGACCCAGGAGCAGATTCGGCATCGCATAGAAGGACTGCTGCTGGCGCAGGATCCGTGCAGCAATCCACTTGGCCGGCCGCGATCCGTCGTAGCAGGTCACCATCGGCGTGAGCGCTGCCGCCGTCTCCAGCGTCGCAGTGCCCATCGCCACGAGCACGAAGTCCGAAGCCCGCAGGATGTCGTGGCTCTCGCTCACGGGCTGGAAGAACCCGAGTGCCTGCGCCTGCTGCGCTAGCTTCTCCTCCACGGCACCGGCCGCCGGGAAGGAGGACCACAGAAAACTCGCGGTGGGCAGGACCGCCTTGATCCTCTGCGCCGCCTCGAGCAACACCGGCCCCAGAATCCGCCTCTCTGCAATCCGGCTGCCCGGGAGAACGCCGATCAGCGGGCTGTCTTGCGGCAGTCCCAGCTCTCGGCGCAGTTGCCCACGGTTCTCCACCGGTTCGAGGGTGTCCACTACGGGATGCCCGACCCAGTGTGCATCTGCACCAGAGGCCTTGAGAAACTCAGCGTTACGCGCAAAGGGGGTCGCGATGCGGTCCGTGATCGCCGCCAGCCCCGGCCAGTCCCGGGGTTCCTGTCGCCAACTGCCCGGGGGGAAATAGAAGAAGACGGGTGCCAACCGTCCGCGGGTCAGGTGCCGGGCCATGGTCGTGTTGAAGAACCCGAAATCGACCAGGACGCAGACCGCGGGCTTCCTCCGCCGGACCTCCCGCAACAGCCCTTTGCTGCGTAGCCACAGGGGGAAGTACTTGCGCACCGCCTCCGGCACGCCCATGGCTCCCCAGTTGATGCTGTCGGTCAGCAGTTCGGCACCGGCGGCCCGCATCCGCGGACCTCCCACACCGGTCACCCTGAGCCCTCGGGCACGCAACTCGGCGACAACCGGCGCAGCATGCCGATCCCCTGACGCCTCACCGGTGATGAAGAAGATCTCGGGTTGCTGTGTCATCTCTGGGCCTGTCGCGGGGGGGAGATGAGTGGGCACTGCAAGAGCCTAGTTGTCGGCCCGGCCTCGATGGCCTTGTGGAATCGCCTCAAGGAACTCGACCAGATGCTGGACCTCGGGGAGCAGGCCACCCTCCGCGCGAAGCTGCTGCAGTGCGTCGCCCACGTTGAGGTCCGAGCGATACAGCAGGCGGAAGGCATGGCGCAGAGCGGCGATCGACGCGTCGCTCACACCCCGGCGCTGTAGTCCCACCTTGTTAAGCTGGACCGGACGCGCCGGATTCCCCTCCACCATCATGAAGGGTGGCGCGTCGATGCGGATGGCTGAGTACGCACCAGCCATGACCATCTTGCCCACACGCACAAACTGGTGCGTCCCGCATAGGCCGCCGAGAACCGCGAAATCGTCGACGTGCGTGTGCCCCGCAAGCTGGGCGGAGTTGGCCATCGACACGTTGTTGCCGATATGGCAGTTGTGCCCGACATGGCAGTAAGCCATCAGCATATTCCTGTTGCCGATGACCGTGCTGGCACCTTCGCCGGAAGCCCGGTGGATCGTGCAGTACTCACGGATCTCGTTGTCGTCACCGAGTTCGAGGTAGCTCTCCTCACCGTGGAACTTCGCGTCCTGCGGATGGTCGCCCAGAACGGCGCCGACCGTCACGCGGTTCCCTTTCCCCATCCGGGTCCCTGTGCGGATCACTGCGTGGGGCCCGATCTCGCACCCGTCACCAATCTTGACCCCGCTCTCGATCACTGTGAAGGGGTGGATGATGACGCCCTCGCCAAGCTCGGCTGAGGGATCAACGATCGCCGATTCGTGGATTCTCATGTGAGTACTCCCGTGAAGGCCAAAGCCCTTGGATCAAGAGTGCGCTGCTGCCCTTGCGCCTGTTCGGATGGTTCTTAGACAGACAGGAGGGCTTTGGTGGCGCACTCCTTCAAGAAGACCTTCCGGCCGAGGGAGACAGGTCACAGCGCAGACGGGAATCTGGACTGGCGTTCCTGCCTCTGGCCCGCTGAGGTCTTCTACTCTTCGTCCCGGTCATTATCAATCAGTGCGAAAGTGAATTCACCTTCGGCCGCGATCTCACCGTCTACTCGCGCAACGGTCTTCGCGCGTCCGATGTTGCCGCGACGGCGGACAAGCCAGGCCTCCATGACCAACTGATCGCCGGGCCGCACCTGCTTGCGCCACCGAACGTTGTCGACGCCGCCGAAGAACGGCGTCTTGCCCTTGTCGTCGGCCACGCACAGCAGCATGATCCCGCCGACCTGGGCCATGGCCTCGAGAATCAGTACGCCGGGCATGACCGGGTTGTCCGGCCAGTGACCCGTGAACTGAGGTTCATTCATCGTGACGTTCTTGATCGCTTTGATGCTCTTGCCGGGGTCAAGCTCCAAGACCTTGTCGACCAACAGGAACGGGTACCTGTGGGGCAGGGTCTTGAGGATCTGAATGATATCCATGGCTGGTTTGTCCATCGAAACGCGTCCTCCCTGGGCCTGGCATGAGGGCGGCCCGTGCTGTTCCCACCGCACACACGAAACGAGCGGCAGAGGGCTCTGCGAGGCTGCCGGCCCAATGCCGCCCGGTATCTTGCCACGTGCTCCCCGACTTGGCTGGCCATTATAGTTCACTTCTTAGCCGCCCGCAACCCGCACCCCTCGAAGGCAGGAGAGCCCCTGCCCGTCACTTGCGGAATTCCAGCCACCAGCCCACTTCCGGCTCCTTGACCAGCCGGTAGCTCTTGATCCCCGCCTTCTTGGCGAGCTCGGGCAGTGCCTCCCCCGGTCCCTTCCAGCCCTCCGGCTTGGACTTGGCGAAGCTCTCCAGCCGCCACTTCACCAGCTTCTCCCTCTCAGCCGGGGGCAGCAGTCGACCGAAGCCGCCGTGGCCCACATAGCCGACGCCACCTGGTTTGAGGATCCGGTAACACTCCCGCAACCCCTGCACCTGGTCGGACCAGAAGGGGAGGGAGCCCCGGCTGAATACCAAGTCGGCGAAGTTGCTCCGCAGGGGCATGTGCAGCGCATCACCCTCGATGGGGATGACGCGACCCGTGAGACCTGCCTCGTCGGCCAGGACCCCGCACAGTCGCATGGCCGGTACGTCGATGTCCAGGCAGTAGACCTTCATCTGCGTCTGCCGGGCCAGAGCCAGGCTGAAGGCCCCACAGCTTCCGCCCACGTCCACTGCCACACCGTACTTGAGCCCGTAGTCCTGCACCATCTGCCGCGCCAGGGGCTCATACATCGGCGCGAACCGGCCTGTCATCGTCTTGTAGTAGGAAACCTGCTGCTTGAGCTGTGCCACGTAGTCGCCCTTCGCCTCTTCACTCCAGACGGGCAAGGCCACGGCGATCAGCAGCAGCGCAGGGACCATCCTGCTCCACGAAAACCCAGCGTGAGTGCGCATCCTCGACAACGCCTCCTGTTGACGGTGTTCCTGTGAGCCTGTTCGCGACCGCCACAGCGACTTCCTCCGCCCCTGTCGCGGTCATCCCTGGCCGACACGTGAAGGTCCCTGCCGGGTGCCTTGCGAACCTGTGTGCACCAATCCAGGGCCGAGGTGATCTGAGATGCTGTCGACGCTGCTCAGCCTTCTGATGGCCGTCTCCCTTGCCCTAGCCTCCCCGCAGGCCACTGTCTCTTCCGGCAGGCTGACTTTGCGCAATGACCTTGTCGAGCGCGTGCTGGTGCAGCGTGACGGAGTCTGGCGAACGCAGTCGCTGTCCCGAGCAGACGGCAGCGATGTCGTGCAGACCACCAGCGACGAGGTGCTGATCCGGCTGATGGACGGCACGGAGCTGACTCTCGCCGACTACACCTTCGTCGACGAGCCCGAGATCGCGGTCAACTCCTCGCACGCCGAAGTCAGCCTGCGCTACCGGCCTCGGGGTGTGCTACCGGCCGGTGCACCGCAGGAGCTGATCCTCCGCTACTGGGTCGACAACACCCCGTACCTGCGCAAGACCGTCGCCTGCGTGATGCCGCCTGACGGCGCCGTGGATGAGCTGCAGGTCGAACGCTTCCGGACCGAGACTCCGGGCGATCGTGGCGGACGAGGCGAGCCGGTCTTCCTGGGCTCCGCCTGGTTCGTGGGGCTGGAGTACCCGGGAAGTCAGACGGCTGTGACCGACGGCCTCGTCACCCTGGCGCATTTCCCTGGGCTGGCTCATCGCGATGCCGCCGGGCGCTGGCTGGTGGTGAGCAAGACGGCCATCGCCGGTGTCGGACAGCCCGGCGATCCACTGGAGTTGGCCTTCAGCGACTACCTCAACTCCCTGCGCAGGCCGCCGCGCAACTTCCTGCACTACAATAGCTGGTACGACTGGCGCGGTGACCAACTGAGCGTGGCCAACCTCGTGGCCACCTATGATGCCTACCGCGCGAACCTGCTGGAGCCCTACGGGCTGAAGATGGATGCCTTCGTCCCCGACGACGGCTGGCAGGACTACGCCTCCATCTGGGCACCGCGCAAGAACCTCTACCCCGAGGGCTTCCGCCCGCTGAAGGAAGCCCTGGAGGCACGGGGCACTCGCTTCGGAATCTGGATGCCCCTGAATGGCACGAACCTCAACACCGACTGGGGCGCGCAGAACGGTTTCGAGAAGTCCGATCGCGGACGCTTCTACTGCCTGGTCGGTCAGAAGTACAACGCCGCCTTCCGCGAGGCCACGCGCAAGATCATCCAGCAGGGCAACTGCGCCTACTACAAGCACGACTTCAACACCTTGCGCTGCACCGCCGCCGGTCATGGACACCTCCCGGACGACCGCCACGGGCACGAGGCGAATCTCGACGCCGAGTTGGACCTGCTGGCCTACGAGCGACAGCTTCAGCCGGACATCTTCCTGAACGTAACCTCCAGTGTCTGGATGTCGCCCTGGTGGCTGGTGCACGCCGACAGCATCTGGATGGGCTCCTCGGATACCGGCTACGACAAGAGCTGGCCGATGCTCTCGCCGCGTGAGTGGGAGATGAGCTACCGCGATGCCCACTTGTACAACCTATATCATGTGCAGCGCCGGCTCGTCCCCGTCTCCGCAATGATGACCCACGGGATCACCCACGGACGCTACAACCGACTGGGTGGACCGCAGGAGACCCTGCGCGAGTGGTCCGATCACATCGTCATGTACTACGGTCGCGGCGTCCAACTCAAGGAGCTCTACATCACTCCCGAGATGGTGCCGCAGGATTGGTGGCAGCCGCTCGGCGAGACGACCCGCTGGGCCGTCGACCGCAGCCCGGTCCTCGAGAAGGCGCTCATGGTCGGCGGCGATCCGAAGAAGGGCGAAGTCTATGGCTATGTCCATTGGCTCGGCGATCGGGGCATCCTGTGTCTGCGAAATCCGGGGCTGCAGGATCAGGGCGTCGAGATTCCCTTCGACAAGAGTGTCGCTTACCGAGGTGCCTCGGGTCGGTCCTTCCGGGGTCGCGTGGTGTATCCCTATATCGAGGACCTGCCCACCACCTTCACTTCCGGCAAGCCGATCACGCTGTCCGTGAGCGGGGCGAGCGTGATGCTGGTCGAGTTGGAGCCCGGCCTTGCCCCGGCGATTCAGCCGGCCTGCGTCCCGGCCCTGGAGGGTGCTGTCGGTCAGATCAGCACCGACACCAACGGCAAGGCCGCCGTGACGGTGCAGTTCACGGTGCCTGACGAGGATATGCAGCGCTGCGACCTGTACCTGATCGCCCGTGGAGCCGGCTCCGCCTTCGCCTTCGACCGCATCACCCTCGACCAGACGCCCGTGAAGCCTCGTCGAGCTGGAGGCACAGACTGGGCGCTCTACAGCCTCGACCTGAGTGGCTCCCGGGGGAAGGCAATCGAGGTCGTCGCCACGCTGCCGGGTCGCGGCACTCAGCCCTTCTCGGAGCCCGAGGTTACCCTCAGCGCCTGGTTTGTAGCTGACCGCCCTGTCTCTGGCGGCGATCTGAAGACCGCAGCTCCCGCCAACTCGAAGCCGCTGCCCTTCGCTGTCTCCCAGGGCTTCCGTCGCCAGACGCTCCAGATCGTCCCGGACACGAGGCTCTCGCGTTCGCAGCCTCAGGGCTCTCTCACTGCCGCCGACCTGGCCACACTCAAAGCGGGCAAGCTACGTCTGCGAGTCTTCGGCGCCAACTCCGAGCCGGAGTACCGCGACAAGTTCATCTACCTCAATGGCGAGAAGCTCCTGCCGGTACCGCCCAACAAGGGCGAGCTGGATGCCTGGCAGGAAGTGGTTCTTGATCTCAAGCCCGACCAGCTTCGTCTGCTGAAACTGGAGAACACGCTGCGGCTGGACAACGCCGGCGGTGACTGCTACAAGTTCGGCGCCGTGGCGCTGGCCGTACAGCTAGCCAACGGCACCTGGGTCCAGAGCAGCACGGAGGGCCGCGTCTACTGCAGTGTCGAGGGCTGGGCGTACAGCGAGGGCCAGAGCTTCCGCAACGGGACCTCCGGTGACCTGAAGCTCAACTTCGCGGCGCGCTGAGACCGACCTTCACAAACCCACAAAGGAGAACCTATCAATGGTGACCGCACTCGCCCACCTCTGCTTCACCGTCAAAGACCTGGATGCATCGCTCGACTTCTACGCGAACAAGCTGGGCTTCACCCACGCCTTCGACTTCATCAACGATCAGGGCGTCCGCCATGGCTGCTATCTGCATATCGGCGGCCGTAGCTTCATCGAGCTCTTCCAGGGCAACTACGAGGAGTCGAAGGGCGGCTCCTACCGGCATTTCTGCCTGGAGGTAGACGACATCGAGGCGACTGCTGCGGACCTGAAAGCGAAGGGTGTCGAGGTCGGGGAGATCAAGCTCGGCAAGGACAACAGCTACCAGTGCTGGCTCACCGATCCCGACGGGAACCGGATCGAGCTGCACTGCTACACGCCCAACAGCCAGCAGAACGGTCCCTGGCTGGCGTAGACAGGCGCTTCGTGTCTTCGATAGTGTCGGCGGGCTTGCCGCCGACACTATCGCTGGTAGACGCCTACTTCTTTGCCGACCTCGAGCATGGCGAGGAAGTTGCGCACTGGAACGTAGTTAGCCACGCTGTTCCCGGAGCCAAGCGCATAGCCGCCACCGGGAGCACACTGCTCCAGGACGCGCCGGGTGTACTGGCGCACTTCCTCTTCCGTGGCACGGGCCAGCACACCGACGTCAATCCCGCCCAGCGCTGAGATGCGGCTGCCGTACTGGGCCTTGAAGTCGGCGACCGGCTGGATCACGTCCTCGAAGGAGTGCCTGCCGTCGATGCCGATGTCGATCAGGTCCTCCATCACCTGCGAGAGGTTGCCGCAGGAGTGGATCATCACCAGCTTGCCGTGCCCATGGGCGTAACTCACCAGCTTGCGGTACCAGGGGAAGACGTACTCGCGCAGGTGCGCCGGTGAGATCATCGTCTGCGTCTTGAACCCCAGGTCGTCATTGAGCCACAGTGCGCCGACGTGGTCCATGTCCGCGAGGACCTTGTAGACCGCAAGCTCGCCCTCGCCGATCTTGTCCACCACGGCTCGCACCAGGTCCGGCTGCTCGACCAGCGCATAGCACAACGGCTCATAGCCCATCAGCGCGGTCAGGTTCTCCAGCACGCCGCCGGGCAAGGTCACGGTCACCTTCATCCCGTCGGGGATCTGCGGCCGCAGCTTCTCGACGTCCTCGAAGCTCGCGTCCTCGATTCGCGGCCAGGGGTACTTCTCGAAGTCCTCCCAGCTCTCGATCGGCCCGTGGTGCTCGTCCTTCCACCCTCGCTTGCCGCGTGACTGCGTCGTCTCCGTGTCATCGGCGATCAGCGACTGCCGACCGGGGAAGGCGAAGCTGTGGTTGCCGCGCACGAAGTCATACCCGAGCCTCTGCATGAACTCCACGCGGAACCGACGGTTCTGGTGCGGGTCTGCGGGAGTTGGTCGCCCCATCACCGCTTCGAGGATCGGCTGGTCATGGAACAGCTCGAAGAAGGGTACCCGGTCGGGCTCACCGTCTCGGCGCAGCACGGTCAGGACGCGGTCGAAGTTCGGCTCCCACAAAGACGCGGACATGTAGGGCCTCCTGGAAAGGGTCGGCGGAGTTGCGGTCTGAGAAGCTGACGAGAGGGGCGTTCCCCAGATCGCAAAGTTCGCGCCCTCCATGGGCAGGATTTCCGTGTGCACCTCGTGACTACCTGCTGCGAGGTCGGCGAGGTAGTCGCACCATTCCTGATAGCTTCGGTGCTGACCGTCCTCGGGCATCACACAGCAGGGCACGACGATGAAGGGTCGCTGAGCTCTCGCAGCTTGCTTGATGACGGCCTCGGTGACCTCGTCCGGGTGCAGACCGACGAGCAGGTCTGCGTTGTCCGTGTCGGCCAGCGGGCGCTGCTGGTAGCTCATCCGCGAGAAGAACCCTGCTCGCTTGGCGAGCTTGCGGTAGTGGCGTTTCACCGCCTTGCGGCGCGGATCGACCACCGTCACCTCATACCCTCGGCGGGCAAGGTGGTAGGCCAAAAGCCCCATGCTGCCACCGATGTCCAGCACCCGCCGGGTGGAGGGCAGAGGAAAATGGTCGACGATGAAATCCGCCAGTACAACGAAGCGTTCGCGTGGGTGACTCATAGTAGCTGCGTCTCAGCGGTAGGGGTTTCGCCAGGGACCGGCCTCGGCGTCTTGCTCACAGTCGCGGGCGGCCAGCACGAAGTCATTCAGCTCGACATTGCGAATCACGATCGCCCGGGGCCGGAAGACATGCCGGTAGATCGCCGCCAGTCGCAGCGCCATCGAAGGCCAGGCTGAGCCGCCTACGTCGATGAACACCAGGTCGGCCTGAGGCGCGACCTGCGCCACTTCACCGGTCTCGAAGGCGTCGCACTGCAGCCAGAGGATGCTGTCGAAGTCGGCGCAGCGTTCGCGACCGCGCTCGAGACTCTGGGTGGTCTTCTCAACGGCGATCACTCGCGCAACGCGTCGCGCCAGGTGGATCGTGGTATGCCCTTCCGCCGCCCCGAGTTCAATCACGGTGTCGGTCGGCCGGGCGAGCTTTCTCGCATAGTCGCGGTAGGTGCCCACTCGTGCGCACAGGTGCAACTCCAGACCTGTCTGTGGCGGCGCCTCATCGCGAATCCGACGCAGAGCTTCGGCCCGCAGATCCCGGGCACGTTCGCACTCGGCATCAGCCTCCAGCGCCAACTCGGCGGCCTGGAGAGCCTCTTGCGGGTGCCCGCTCAGGAGTTCGCGCTCTGCCTGGAGCAGTCTCGCCGGTACCGGCTCCTGCGCTTCCTCGGCGATTCGCTCCGCCTCCGCGAATCTCGCCGCAGCGCCCTCAAGGTCGCCGGAACGGGCCAGGCGCCGGGCCTGGTGTCGCAGTGCCTCGATTCGTGAAGTCGTGTCCATCATGTCCTTCAGTTCAGCCCCGCATCCTTCAGTTGGCCGAGTCGGCCGGCCATACTCGCGGCAGTCTCCTCCACACCTCGGAGGGATAAGCGTACCTCTCTTCGCCCCAAGTGTCCACCAGGGGCTCGGGTTGGTGCTTGCCCAGTTCCTGGTGAAGGGACGAAACCTGCCCGGCGGCCGGGAACTGAATTCGTCCTTCTTGGTTACATAGGCAAGGGGTGTATGCTAAGCTTGGTACTGTTCCCGAGGGAGGGGTCCCGAATGTCTTCTGTCCGCATGGTTCACGCTCGTTCGCCGCTGCGCATCGACTTTGTGGGCATGACCGACTACGTGCCCGCCTGTGATCTGTTCGGCGGCAGCATCGTCAACGCGACGATCAACAAGTACATCTACGCGACCGCCATGGAGCGATGCGACGGGCTCATCATCTTCCATGCTCCCGATCAGGGCGACAAACGCCTGGTGGTGGAGAGCAAGGAAGCGCTCGATCCGGACGGCGAACTGGGCCTGGCCCAGGAGATCGTCCGCCGCTTCGACCTCAAGACCGGGGTAGAGCTCACGACCTACTCCGAGATGCCGGCGGGGGCGGGCCTCGGGTCCTCCTCGACGATCGCCACCTGCATCATTGCGGCGCTGGACGCCCTGACCGGGTTCAAGCTCACCTCCTACGAGATGGCCGAGCTTGCCCGCGAGTGCGAGACCGTTGCGCTGCGCACCACCTACGGCTGGCAGGATCAGTACTCGCCCGTCACTGGTGGCGGCGTGAAGTATATGAAGTACTGGCCGCGCGAAGTGGGCTGGCACATTGAGGTCGATCTGCTGCCCCTTCATGCCCCGACGATCGCGGCGCTTGAGAAGGACATCATCGTCTGCTACTCCGGCATCTCCCGGCCGGCCAAGAACATCCTCGATGCCGTGGCCGTGGGTGTCGAGGCCCGAAACGAGGGCGTCATTGACGCGCTCAAGCAGATGAGCGTGTGTGCGGACGACATCAAGCTGCAGCTCCTGCGCGGCAACCTCGACGGGCTTGGCGAGATGCTCACCGAGGTCTGGCACCTGCACCGCAGGCTGCACCCGGACGTCACCAACGACCGCATCGAGGAGCTCTTCGAGGTGGCTCGCAAGGCTGGCGCTACTGGTGGCCGTGTCTGTGGAGCCGGTGGCGGTGGTGCGATGATGTTCCACTGTGGGCCGAATCGCGACTATGCCGTAAGGCATGCTCTCGCCGAGGCCGGTGCCCGCGTTTTCGACTGGTCGGTAGATCGCAACGGGGCCCTGATCTGGTAGCTCACAGTGCAGCAGACACATCCCGGCCTGCTGCTAGCTTTCGGGGCGTCTCCCCTTTGCGAGACGCCCCTCTTTGGTTCGGTGAGAGGTGCTGGCGCGCTTCTCGCCGAACCATCCCCCCACTCTGGCGCGATTTCCCCTTTCTCTTCGGAGGTCTTCCCATGAAGCCCGTCCGCCTGGCGCTCTGTGGCCTTGGTGGCATCGGTGGCCACCATCGCAAGCTGATCCTGCAGAACGAACGCTACGAGCTCGTCGCCGCTGCCGAGCGATTCCAGGAGGCACAGGCCGGTGCCGTCCAGGAGCTCAAGGACCGTGGCCTGCGCGTCTACTGGCACCTGTGGGACCTGCTCGACGACCTGCAGGACGAGGTCGAGGCAGTAGTCCTCGCTGTGCCGCACCACTTCCATTCCGAGTACACCCTCGGCTGCCTGGAGCGCGGTCTCCATGTCTTCGTGGAGAAGCCCGTGACCGTGCTGATCCAGGATGCCTACCGCGAGCTCGAGCTGGCCCAAGAGAAGCAGCGTCTTGTGGCTGTGGACTTCCAGTACACCGGCTTCCCACACTCTCAGGCACTGAAGAAGTTCATCATGGAGGGCGGCCTGGGTGAGCTGCAGACGGTTGTGGCCGTGATGGCCTGGAAGCGCACCGACGAGTACTACCAGCGGGCACACTGGGCGGGGAAGCGCTACGTCGAGGGCAAGGCCTGCTTCGACGGCGTGCTCATGAACCAGGCTGTCCACACGATGAACAGCGCCCTGCAGATGGGGACTCGACTCGACGACCATGCCACCGTGCAGCAGGTGCAGGCCGAGACCTACACGGTTCATGACGGCATCGAAATGGAGGACCTCGCCTGCCTGCGCGCACAGTTGGACGAGGCCACGCTGTATCTGTACGCGACCACCTGCAACTTCGACCAGCCCGAGCGGACCACGCTGGAGATCACCGGCAGCAAGGGGACCGCGAGCTGGGACACGAAGAGCGCGACCGTCAGGCTGAACAGCGGCGAGGAGATTGTCTTCGACCAGAAGGCCGAGGGCGAGCAGATGCACAACAACTTCATCGACTGCATCCGCGGGACCGCGCCTCGGTTGTACGCTCCGCTGGATCGGGGAATGAAGGCGACACTGGCCATCAACGGGGTCTACACCAGCTCCGGCAAGATCCACAAGATCGGCTGGGACAAGATGGCGCAGATCCGCGAGCTGATCGACCAGGCCGCTGCCGAGAAGAAGCTCTTCAGCGAACTCGGTGCAGACTGGGCCTGCCCGGGCACCCCTGTGGACATGACCGGCTATCGCGAGTTCGTCGACCCGCAAGCCATAGCAGCCGCAGGAGACGCTGCGGCTGTGCCACCCTCCGGAATCTGATCGGCGCGCTCAGCCACAAGAGGACTGACCGGCCGACCCGACGGCCCTCCCCCAGCGGAGGGCCGTCCTTTCTATGCCAGACCTGTTAGGGCTGCGGAGCCGGTCCGGCGGTGGGTCCGATTGTGGTGTCGGGACGCTCGGTCCAGGAGGGGTCGATCGACGGCTGGGTATGCGGGCAGTCCTCACCCACGCACCGCGCCCCGACCTCCCGCCAGCACCGGTCATGATACTTGCGCTTGCAGGCCAGACACTCCACTGTCGTCCAGGCGACGATAAGCGGCCTGCTGCAAGCGGTGCAGCGGCTGCTCACGTCCTGGTACAGCCAGCTCGGGGTCAGCACCACGTGCGCGCCCAGGGCAGCGTGCTCGTGAGCTTCCTTGTCGGCCCGATGCGAGCTCAGCCAGGTCAGCGCCCGTAGCCCCAGGCCAACCTCGATCAGGGCGTAGAGCTGGAAGATCAGGATGGCCCACTGGCCGTAGTCCACGACCTCCGGCGTGATGATCTCCGAGTGCGAAAGCCCGGGGAGCACAAGTGCCCCCACAATCCACGACAGGAAGATAGAGACCGCCCACCATGCGCAATGCTTCACCTTGCCTGGCCAATCCTGTGGCACCTGCTGCATACCTACACCTCCTCACAGTCCGTGCGGTCCCCACAGGCACCCATATACTGCGCAGCCCCCGTTCTCCCTCCAGCAGTCGGGGTGTTGGGGAATGCCGCACGATGGGCAGATCACGTGTTCTGCGTTTGCCGGTATTATAGACTGACAGTAGGGGCAGCGAAGTTCATGGGAGACTCGTCGCAGGGGAGGTACGGGGTCAAGACCGGCGATTGATCGGCGCGCGTCGATGACGGCGATCCCGGAGAAGACAACGAGCGGTGTGTCAGGGTCACCATTGGGGCACTTCTCGCCCACGCAGAGCTGACCACGTCGGGCCCAACAGGAGCGGTGGTAGCAGCGCCGACACTCCAGACACTGGACCTCGATCCAGGCATCCGGAATCGGCATCCCGCAGATCGCACACTTCTCCCCGCCGACCACGGCATCGGGAATCAGCCAGCCTCCCGGCTCGTTGGCCATCCAGGACCGTGCACGAGCCTCAGCCTGGCGATTGGTCCACGCCACCAACTCCCGCAGGACCAGCATGATCCGCACCAGGGCGTACACCTGGACCAGGAGCAGGCCGCCATAGCCCAGCAGCACGGCCCTGCGCCCCAGGTCCGGATCACCCTCGACCTGGCTCACCAGCTCCATTGCCACCCACTGTGACCCGGCGATCAGCAGCAGCCAGCCGACGCACTGCCCCACCGCCGAGGGCCAGGGGAAGAACGCCTCGCGCACGTCCGCTCACCTGTCTCTCACTCGCTGCCCCCATGACCACTGGTACATCCATACGTCGTGCAGCCCCCATTCTCCTGCCAGCATTCCCGGTGATGAGGGATGTCACAGAAGCTGCAGACCACACGTTCCGCGTCCGGCGCGATCTCAGTCTGACAGAAGGGGCAGACTTCGGGGTGCTTAGAGGACCCTTCCTCCAAGGTGACGCCCGGTGTTGCGGTCCCCGAAGCCTCCAGGTCCACTTCGATGGGCTTCTCGCACTTCCTCGCCTGGTAGACTGCGCCGAAGATCACGCCAAGAGCCGCCGCGGCCGCAATCAGCCCTACGGCAAGCATGAAAGGATCGTGTGAGCCGAGGTCCTTCCTGAACTGCTCGGCAGCCGCCAGGATGCAGACTAGACCGAGGAGCTGGAGGGGCAGGCATCCGCAGGCCTGCCCCCAGCTCACTCGTTGCTCCCACGAGGTGGGTCCTTTGTCCTCGTCGTGCTGACTCATGGCAGTCTCCAGACTGCCCTAAGTACCTGACACATGCTGTCAGGTGCTTAGCTCAGGTTAGCGTGCCGCGAACACTCGCGGCACGCAGGCCCTACTCCGCCCGTGCCTGGAACTCCAGCACGGTCGCTGAATGGGCCGGGAAGGTGTAGGCCATGGCGTCGCGCAGGCTAAGGCTGCGGCTCTGCAGACGGACCCGGTCCGGCGCTTCCGGCGTGTTGGCGGCCTCCGGGGTCTGGCCGTTGAGCGTGATGACCTTGACCGAGTCCGTGGACGCAAATCCGGACAGGTTCAGCGTGGCGCGAACGTCGTCTCCCGGCAGCCGGTTCAGTACAGCTATATAGAGCGTCTTGCGGTCGGCGGAGAGGCTTGCCACAGCGTCCAGGGCCGTCAGATTGGCAGAGCCCGCGAAGCTGTAGGTCGGAGCTTCGACCGCCACGGGAACGCCAAGGGTGCCGGAGTGATTGGTGTACAGGTCAAAGGCCTGGTGAGTCGGCGTGCGAACCGTGGCCGTCGGCGTCACCTGCGTCGCGCCGAGCACATTGATCAGGAGCGCCAGGTTTGCCATGGGAACCTTCGGCCCCAGGCGGTTGAGAGCGTTGAACACGCCGCAGGCGTACAGGCCGTCTCGGAGCGAGTAGGGAGCCCCGCCGTGGGTGATGTTCCACTCGTCAAAGGCGATGGGCAGGTCCTTGCCCGAAGCGTCCCGGGCGATCTGGAAGGTGTCGGCCAGCATCCGCTCAATGGACACCGGGGTTGCGAGGGCCAGGGAGTAGGCCAGGACCGTGTCGGTGGCTGCCGGTATGTCGGCATAGTGATGGACGGAGAGCCAGTCATAGGTCTGCGCGGCGATCCGGCAGGCCTCGCGGTTCCAGCCGTTGTAGGCTTCGGTCTGAACGCCGTCGCCGATGAGCTTGATGGACGGGTCGACGCCACGCATGGCTCGGGCGAACTCCACGGACTTGATGCCGTAGTTCGTCGCGGTCAGGTGCCCGTGCTGCCAGTCGCCCCACATCTCGTTTCCGACGCCCCAGATGGTGATCCCGTAGGGCTGCGGGTGACCGTTGGCGGCTCGAACCTTGCCCCAGCCGGACTGCGCGGAGCCGTTGCAGTACTCGACCCAGGCGGCCGCCTCCGTGGCCTGCCCCTCGCCGCAGTTGACGCAGATGTAGGGCTCGGTGTCCACGAGTTGGCACAGGCGCAGGAACTCGTCTGTGCCCATGTCGTTCCACTCCCACTGGTTCCAGGCACGGTTCCAGCGTGGTGGTCGTCGGTCACGCTCGCCGAGGCCGTCGCGCCAGTCATACTGCGAGACGAAGTTGCCGCCTGGCCAGCGCAGGACAGGTGGCTTGATCTCGCGGATCGCCTGGAGGACATCGGCCCGGAAGCCATCGACATTGTCCGCCGGCATCAGCGACACCGCACCCAGCCAGAGCTTGCCTGCGCCTTCGCCGGTGATCGCAAAGCTCGCCTCAGTCTCCCCCGGCAGCGGCGCAAGGGTTACCTCCGAGACCGTCCACTTGGGCTCGATAGTGATCGACTGCAGGGGAGAGAGCGGCTTGCCGTCGCTCAAGAAGCCAAGGCTGACGGGCTTGGTCAGACCCTCCTGGCGGGCAACGAGTCTGACCTTGTACGCGACGCCGCCGCGCAGCTTCAGCTTGGGCTGGAGGATGCCGAACTTGCTGTCCGCCGCGGTCGCTGTGATGCGCTGCGACTGGCTCGGGCAGTAGTACTCGACGTTGTCGCGGGAGTAGCTGACGCCCGGTGAGGCCGCGAAGGGCTGCCAGCCCTCGACGACACCTTCGGCGCCGACCTTGCCGGTGAACTTACGGTTGGTGAGGACCTCGGCCCACAGGCCGCCGTCGATGCAGCGTCCCAGGTGCTCGATGAAGTGACCATGGCGCATGGGGTCAAGCGGCCAGGTCGGCTTCGAGCAGTCAACCCGCACAGTGGCCGTCGGAGTGGGCGACTGAACCGCGGGCCTGCTCTCGACCTTGAGGTAGTCCAGGTCGGCAACCACGGCCGGGCCGTCGCCAAAGGTCTTGCCCATGAAGCCGACGTACCGCGCCGGCCAAGCCGACTCCCAGGAGCCGAGAGATACCCAGGGAGCCTGGTCGCTGCGTCGCAGGCTCATGGCGTAGCTGCGGCCCGTCTTGGTGATGCGCAGGAATACGTCACGGGCGTCGCCCTTGTCCACAAGGAATCTGGGCTGCCCGGTGGGCTCGCACCAGATCTCCGGCTTGTCCTTCGGGTTGCCCAGGGCCGGCGCGTAGAAGGGTCCCCAGGCCAGGACGAAGCGACGCGAGAAGCCAACGATCAGCCCGAGGTGGAAGTTGCTGTCCGGCCCGTGCGAGACGACGCGAAGGTGCGTCTCGACGGTGAAGTCCCCCTGCGGGGCTGCGGTGAGAAGCAGCGGCGCTTTGTCGGCCTCCCGGGCGTTCCAGTGATTGAAGCCGTCCTTGGACTGTGGCAGCGTGATGCGCAGACTGCCGGGTGAGTCCTTCAGGGAGTACGTCGGACCGGCCTTCGGGACAAACCACTCCCAGCGCGGGTTCAACGTGGGCCCGTCGAAACCGTCGTCGAAGTCAGCCTGGCACCATGCCGGACTGGTTAGGAGAGTCATGAGTAGCACCATCCGGGTGATCGTCGCTTTCATATGGGGCCTCCTGAGTCGGACTGCTATCGCTGAGGCGCCTGGCGGCAGCCGTAGGTCGTGCAGCCACCGTTCTCGCGCCAGCAATCAGTATGATGGGGTATCCCGCAGGCAGGGCAGACGAAACGCGGCTCTCCCTCGCGCAGCGGTGACTGACAGTATGGGCAGACTGGCTGACCGTTGTTCGCGGTGTGCCCCTCGTCGGGCGTGCCGCTCGCGGTCATGACGCTGCGGTCGATAGCCTCGACCTGCGGGTGCTCGCGACGCCATCGTTTCCTGCGTCGACGGTCCTCAAGCCAGTCGCCAAGAGGAAGGTAGGCGAGGAAGAGCAGGCCGCTGAGGCACACGACCCCCAGGGAGGCAATCACAACGGTGCTCCAGTTGACCTGCGCCATCCACTCGAAGAAACTCCGCAGCGCAGCCGCTACGGTGTTCAGGACGACGAGGACCAGCCACAGCGTGAGCAGGCAGCCGCATCCCGGATTCTGGTTCTGTGTCTCCCCCCGACGGGGAGAGATGAACCTACGCCTTCGTCCCCGCATGTAAGCTCAGTTCCCCGGCGCGCTCGACAATCCTGCGAGGAGTGCAGCCGACCGCCGCCGAATAGGGTGCCTCAGGAGGCGATCAAGATGGCCAAGCGTAACTTCTCGATGGTGGAGTACTTCAACCGAATTGCGAAAGACTGGGAGCCGCTTCTGACCTTCAAGGGCACAACGGAAGCCGACTTCGAGGAATGGCAGGCGAAGGCCAGTGAGAAGTTCTTCGAGTTGCTGGGCGACTTCCCGCAGCCGGTGCCGCTCGAGCCGGAGGTGATCTTCAGCATCGAGGACAACGGGCTGATCCGCGAACGCGTCGTGTTCGACTCGGAGGAGTTCATGTCGGTGCCCTGCACCGTCCTCCGCCCAGTGGATATGCCGGCGGACAAGAGCGGTGCGGCCATCGTCTGCAGCCACGGGCATGGTCCCTATGGCAAGGACCCGGTCGCCGGGAACGCCACCACCCCGGACAAGGCCGCCAGTATCGCCCAGCACAAGTACAACTATGGTGAGCTGATGGCCAGGGCCGGCTACGTGACGCTCAGTCCAGACCTGCGGGTGTTTGGTGAGCGCGGCGATGGCGGCAATCCCTACCCCGGTCGCGACAAGTGCAACGTCCATTTCATCCGCGGAGCGGTCCTGGGCCTCTACACCCTCACCCTCAACATCTGGGACATCAAGTGCTGCGTCGACTACCTGGAGACGCGGCCCGAGGTGAACCCGGAGCGCATCGGGATGATGGGACTGTCGCAGGGCGGGACGATGACCACCTTCGCGACGGCGGCCGAACCGCGTCTGCAGTGCGCCGACATCATCGGATACCTGAACCCCTGGGAGCGCTTCGGGATCAACCGTGCGAACTTCTGCGGCTCGCAGATCGTGCCGGAGATCTTCCGGTACTTCGACACCCACGACATCGCCGGTCTGATCGCACCGCGTCCGCTGTTGGTCGAGATGGGCGTGCATGACACCTGCTTCTACATAGAAGACCAACTGGTTAGCTACGAGCGCCTGCGCAAGATCTACGAAGCCGCCGGTGTGGGAGAGGACCTCTGGGCCGACATGCACCCCGGCGAGCATGGCTTCGCCGCCAACAAGGCCTACGAGTTCTTTGGGAAGTACCTGTGAGGCCCCTTTGAGTCGAGCCTTGCAGATGGTGTGCCGGATGCATCTGAGCGGGAGGGACAGTACAGAGCCGTTCATACGCCGTCAACTGTAATCAGGACGTGGTTACGCCGAAGGAGGAAGAGCGATGGTCAGGGAAGCCACCTTGCCTCGCGCGTGGTTGGTGCCCTTCCTGGTTTTTGTTGTCGTCAGCCTCGGCGAGAGCGTCGTCTGCTCGGTCAATGCGAAGGCCATGGATTACCTCCGGTCGCCGGTCAGGCTGGTCTACGGGCTATTGGTCCTTGCTGCACTCGTCTGGCTGGTGGCCATCTCGGCCCAGGACGCTACTCCCAAGAGAGCCTTCTGGTACGGTCTTGCCACAGGCACTATGGGTGTGGCGGCGATGTTGGTCGTCGATGTGCCCTATGCCAACAGTATCTACCACGCTGCTCACGCTACTCCTGTCTGGGGATTCTCTGCACTCGCACGGCTGTCTTTGGGGGCCGTGGCCGCGGGGCTGGTGTTGGGGGGCCTGGTGGCCGCCGCCGTGCGACTGGTGCAGGGGAGGCAGGGATAGACCTGCACTGCGTCCACTGCTGGTCGAGATGGGCGTGCACAGCACCTGCTTCTACATAGAGGACCAATTGGTCAGCTACGAGCGCCTGCGCAAGATCTACGAAGCCGCCGGTGTAGGTGAGGACCTCTGGGCCGACATAGACCCCGGCGAGCACGGCTCCGCCGCCAACAAGGCCTACGAGTTCTTCGGGAAGTATCTGTAGACGCGGAACACAAGGCCCGAAGGGCAACCAGGATAGCCCTTCCGCGGGCCCGGGGCACAGACCCGGACCCCATCCCTGGGCGGTGCCTGGCCGTGCTGTGGCGCCTACGGGGTGACAGGGCGAAGCCTGCCAGGAGGCGGAGCGAAGATGGCGATTCCCGCCCTCGACGATCTGCGATTGCCCGCTCATTTCGAGCTTCGTTCGGCCAAGCGAGACAACACAGGAGAGACAAACGAGGTCTTCTCCTGCCGTGTCCGCTGGCAAGGCCGTGAGATCAGTTGCCATCTGAAGGTTGCGCGCCAGGAGGGCGACTGCCTTGGCAACGAGGCGGCCGTCCTGAGGCAGCTAGAGACCTCCCCGATTCCCGTTCCCGCAGTCATCTGGTATCACGAGGGCCCGCCGGCTCTGCTGATCGTCGAAACCATACCTGGTCACATCATCTGGGATTACATTGACCCGCGCCGGCCGCACTGCGATACGCATCACCTGGCAGGCTACCTCCGTTCCTACGGCCAGTGTCTGGCTCAGATACACGAGCTGCCCCTCGCCTGGCCCGACCAGAAGCGGAGACGCCTGGAGAGCCTCGCTGATGAGCAGGACGTGAGTGACCCAGCCTCTGACGAACTGGTGGCGTGGCTCGGCCAGAATGCACCCCGGCGGCGCGAGGAGGTCTTCGTGCACGGCGACTTCAACACCGCCAGCGTCCTCTTCAGAGGTGGCAGGCTGACCGGCGTGATCGACTGGGAGTTCGCGGGACGCGGCTGGCGTGAGTATGATCTGGCGTGGACCCTTCGGGCCCGCACGACCTTTCTCAATACACCAGCGGAGCACGAGGCAATAATCGAGGGCTACTGCGGCGCCTCGCACTACGACCCCGTCGCCCTGCGGTGGTGTGAAGTACTCAACTACCTGCACTTTGCGCACTGGTGCCGCGAGAGTGAGCCAGACTACACAGCCTTCGCCCTAGCCAGGGCCGGGGCCACGGCCGCCTCGGGATGACGGGAGCCACTGCAGCGCATCTACCGGGCGGCTGGGGCTGAGGAACATGATCGCAGGGGTCGAGTGCATGGCACCGGCCCCTGGGTGATTCTTGGCGTCGTGGGAGGAGTGGTTCCAGAGCATAACTACAGGTTCAGTCTACAATACACCCATGAAAGGTGCGGCAAGCTTCGTTGTTTTGGATCTTGTATTCTGAATATGGATTCACTATGATAGACGCGCGCGGTGAGCCAGGACCTTGTCCGCACAGCGAGGCGCACTCTCGGGGAGGGGCGCAGCTCCATGGACGATCCACGCCGCAGCTTCGAGTTCCGCCTCCTGGATCAGGCAGACAAGATCCGCATCATCATCGTGGGCTTCTTCCTCGTGGTGCTGTACACCGCACCGCCAGAGCAGGGCATCCGCACCAGCCTTGCGGCAAGTGTGATGGCCTTCGCGGCCATCTATGCCCTCTTCGCCAGGTTTGTGGTGAACTGGCAGTCGATCCGCCGCGAGGGGCAAGTTCACCTGATGGCCGGCTTCCTGGTCATCGCCGATGTTCTGTTTATGAGTGTCTTCCTCTGGGCGATGGACGGCGCCTTCACCTCGATGTCCGTCCTCCTGCTCACTGATGTCGTATTCGCGGCGGCCTTCTTCAGCGGCATTGAACTGGTGGCCGTGGTCGGGATCGTCTGCAATGCCTATGTTGTGCTGGTGGCCTCGAGGCCGGGCCCGGACCTGATATGGTCCATGATGGCGGGCGTCGGGGCGATCGTGGTCGTGGCCTGGCTGGCCTACGCGCTGTCCGAGGTTGCTCGACGTGAGCAGGCTACCTCCGACCGGATCGTTAAGTACCTTACCGAGGGCGTCGTCCTGGTGAGCGACCAGGGCGTGATCTCGGTGGTGAACCCCCGCATCGAGCAGATGCTTGGTGTGCGCTCGCAGGATCTGGTCGGCGCCAGCGTGCATGACCCGGCCAACGCCGAACGGCTGGCCCCGATTGCGGAGCTGCTGGTCGACCTGCCCGGTCCGGGCCAGACCCATCGCGAGACCAAGGCGCGGGAGGTCCGCCTGGAACAGCCGCAGCCCCTGGTGATCCAGTGTGTGACGGTCCCGTGCATGACGGAGACAGGCAAGCTGGCTGCCTCCGTGGTGGTATGCAAGGATATCACCGACATGGTGCACACGGTTCGGGCACAGGAAGAGGGGCTGGCACTGCTGTCCCACGAGCTCCGGGGCCGCGTCCATGGGTTGCGCGCGAGTGCCGAGGTACTGTCGCGGATGGTCGACGTGCTCACACCCGAGATGCGCCATGAGATGATCGGGATCCTGGAGAGCGAGACCCGTCGGCTCACGCGCCTGATCGGTCGCCTCCTGGACGCCTCCTCGATTGAGGACGGGTCGGAGGAGTTCAGTCTTGACTTGGTGGCGGTGGGGCAGATCGCGCGGGACGTGTGCCGCTCGCTGGAGCGGACTGCGCAGGAGCAGGGGATCGTGCTGACCTGCGAAGTGGCGCCGGAGGTCCCGGTCGTACAGGGCGATACCACGCGGCTGGATCAGGTGCTGCAGAATCTCGCGGAGAACGCTCTGCGCTTCACTCCCGCCGGCGGACAGGTGACCGTGGCTGTTGCGCCTGCCGAGGAGGGAGTGCGGGTTTCGGTAGTGGACACAGGCTGCGGCATTCCCGCCGACCGTGTGGAGGTCATCTTCGAGAAGTTCGTGCATGAAGACGAAGGCAAGCGCGGAGAGGTCGGCGGTGGCCTGGGCCTGGGCCTGCACATCTGTCGCGAGATCGTGCGGCGGCATGGCGGCCAGATCGGCGTACACAGCGAAGTGGGCAAAGGCTCCGAGTTCTTCTTCACCCTTCCGGCCGCCGAGACGCACCGAGCCCTTGGGGCCGAACCAGCGGTGACGATTGCCGAGCCCGCGGGAGAGGACTAAGGCACAGCACTCCTCACGGCCATCACAGATACGGGCGCAGAAGCAGAAGAAGCAAAGAGAAGGCCCGGCCTCTCTCTCGCAACCGTACAGCGGGAGGAGGACCGGGCCTTGTGGGTTCTAGGGTCGGGAACCTCGGCTAGACGCCCTCACCGGCGCGAAGGGCGGCAATGGCGATGACATTCACGATCTCGTCGGAGCTGGCGCCGCGAGACAGGTCAAGGCCCGGCTTCGCAAGGCCCTGAACGAGCGGACCGTAGGCCTCGCCACCGGTCAGACGCTGGACGAGCTTGTAGGCGATGTTGCCCGCGTCGAGGTCGGGGAAGATCAGGGTGTTGGCCGTGCCCTTGAGGCGGTCGTTCGGAGCCTTTTGAGCGGCGACTTCGGGCACCAGCGCGGCGTCGGCCTGGAGTTCGCCCTCGATGAGCAGGTCCGGGCGCTTGGTCTGGGCGATCCGGGTGGCCTCGACGACCTTGTCGACGTCGGGGTGCGCGGCGCTGCCCTTGGTGGAGAAGGAGAGCATGGCGACGCGCGGCTCGGCCTCGAAGTAGAGCTTGCAGCTCTCGGCGCTGCTGATGGCGATGTCGGCCAGTTGCTCGGCGGTCGGCTGCGGGACGACGCCGGGATCGCCGAAGACGAACATGCCGTCGACGCCCATGTGGCGCTGCGGCGTGGTCATGATGAAGCAACTCGAAACGGTCTTGCAGCCGGGCTTGGTACCCACGATGCGCAGCAGAGGGCGCAGGACATCGGCGGTGGAGTGGATGCGACCGGCGACGCTGGCATCAGCCTTGCCAAGGCGCAGAAGCGCGGAGGCACAGAACAGCGGGTCGGCGACTCCCTCATAGGCCTCTTCCTCGGTCAGGCCCTTGGCCTTGCGAGCCTCGTAGTAGGCCTCGGCACACTCCTGCCGGACGGCGGTATCCTCCGGGTCGATGATCTCCACGGCGGAGAGGTCCAGGTCGAGAGCCTTGGAGCGCGTCTGGACGTACTTGGGCGAGCCGACGAGGACTATCTCAGCGAGCTTAGCGGCACTGGCGCGAGCCGCGGCCTGGAGAGTGCGATCGCACTCGACCTCAGGCAGGGCGACACGCTTGTGGAAGTTCGCGGCACGTTCGCGGATCGAGGTGATGACGTTTTGCACGACCTATCGTTCCTTTACCGGTGGATTCTCGGTGCGCACACAGGTCGTACATGGGAAGGCCTGGCGCACAACAACCGGGAGCCGCCCTCGGCAACTCCCGGTGTCGTTCTCAATATGCTGCATGTTAGCATGATTCGCGGGCTGCGCCAAGGCCGGGGTTGCACTGAGCCGGGGCTGGTGAGCTTGCGTGACCTTAGGGGCCCGCGTATAATCGCACACAGATTGCCGTCGAGATCGGATCCCCTGGCCACGGGAGCTATCAGGAATGTACGCTGAGGAAGTGGCCTACCCCAGCAGGGCGCGGGTACGCCGCCGGATCTGGCTCCTTGTCCTGTGCATCGCCCTGGTGTTCGCAATCACTTCGCGACTGGCGGCGCGAAACCGTCGTGAGTCGCGGGACCTGACGCACGGGCGGATGACGGAGATCGAGAAAGCCCTCGACCGTTACGCCATTGACAACGGCGGCATGATCCCGACCACTCAGCAGGGACTGCGCGCACTGGTGCAGTGCCCTGCAGAGGAACCGGTGCCGCGGAATTGGCGCGGTCCGTACCTTGGGCAGTCCACGAGCATCTTCGACGGCTGGGGCCGCAAGCTGCACTATGTGTCGCCCGGAGGCGGGCATCCGGCCCGCCCCTTTGACCTGTGGAGTCTGGGGCGCGACGACATCGAAGGCGGCAGTGGCGCGAACGCGGACATCAACTCCTGGCAGCCAGAAACCCTATCACCGTGATTACCTTGCGCACAGAACGCTTTGCCTTGCACTGCCTTTGCAGGATCGCCCTCGTAGCAGCGCTCACCCTCCTGGGAGTGGCGCTTACGGCCGCCCTGGGACTGACGGCGCCGGACCGCTCCCACCACTTTCCCGCCGACTGGACCTCGCTGGTGCTCAACGACTGTGAGCAGCAGCCGGGCTGGGAGTCTGCCGTGCCGCCATCGGAGGCGCGATCCTCCTTCGGGCTCCTGCGGGTGTCACGAACCACAGCGGCCAAGGCTGCCGGTGCTGCGAGCTGCCGCTGGGAGTTCCAGCCCCTGGGCGAAAACACCTGGGCTGAGCTGCGGATGGCCTGGAGTGGCATCGAGCAGTGCGATGCCCTTTCCCTCTGGCTCAAGAACCCTGCAGGATTGCCGGGGGCGCTGGTGGTACGAGTGGAGGATGCCGACGGGGCCGTATACAACTCGCCGGCCGCCACCCTGGGCGAGGAGCGCAACTGGTACGAGCTGGCCTTCTACCTGCGCGAGTTCCAGCCGGTGCCGGGCATGGCGGACCCGCGACCGGGCATCAGCTTCCCCCTCAAGAGTCTTTCACTGAGCGTTGGTCACCTGCAGACGCGGGCGGAGTACGATCTGTACCTTGATGAGCTCCGGGCCCACTCGGGACCCGCGGCCCAGTTGGACGCCATCGAGCTCATGGGTCCTCGCGAGGTTGAGGCTGGGTCACCAGTCAATCTGCGAGTTCGCCTGCGGGCGCAGTCACCGGTAGCGGAGAGCCTCGACCTGACGGTTGGTCTCGCGTTGCAGGGGACTGCTGCGACGAGAGTTCCGCTGCGCCTCGAGGTCCCTGCCGGCGGAGTCCAGACAGGGCATATCTTCCCGCCGTGCGAAGTGAGCTTGCCGACGGCTCCGCGCATGAGTGCGGGCGACTACGATGTGACGATCAGCGCCAACCGTGCGCAGGTCACCCTTCCGCCACCCGACCGGCTGCCGACGACTCGTCTCAAGATCACCAGTCCCGGCGTGGTCGAGTCGACAACCAGCACGATTGACCTGGTGAGCGGTGCCCCGCGGATCAAGATCGGCGACGCTCCGGTGGCTGTGGTGCAGGACATCAGCAGCGTGACACCGCTGCCCGCGCTGGCCCCGCTGAGTGTGCCCGGTCCTCGGATCCTGCGGTTCCGGGTAGCGATTGGCAAGGCACTTCCCGGCGCAGCCCCGGTGGCCTGGACCGCTCCCGGCGAGTATCGCTGGGAGGCGCTGGACTCGGCCGTCAGCGCCCTGGTCTCCGCAGCGCCGGCGGCCTATCTGCTTCCCGAGCTTGTCCTGCGCTCGCCCGAATGGTGGGACAAGCAGCATGCGCAGGAGCTGTTCCTTGCGGCAGCGCCTCGTCCCGGTCTGAGTGGCCCGGAGGCAGTCGAGCCTTCCTTCAGCTCGCCGAGCTGGCTGGCAGATGGTGCTGCGGCCTTGCAGGCGGTGGTGACCCACCTGGAGCAGGGCCCCTTCGCCGATCGCGTGGCTGCCTATCAGGTCTCGGCGGGACTGGAGAACCGCTGGCTGTCCTGGGACCTGGAGGGCGACGCCTACGGTGACTACTCCGAGCCTCAGCGGCAGGCCTTCCAACGCTGGCTGCGCGACCGCTATGGTGACCTTCAGGCGTTGCGTGGCGCGTGGGGTCAGCCGGTCCAGCCCTCGAAGGAGCCCAACAGCGCCCCGGCAGTTATGAGCTGGAGCCAGATCCGCGTTCCCGCGACGACCGACCGGTCTGCCAGCGAAGGCTGGGTACTGGATCCCTCGGTGCGGCGACCGCTGGTGGACTACCGGCTCTTCGCTTCGCAGGCGATTGCCGGCTGTCTGGATCATTTCGCGGGAGCTGTGAAGACCGCGGCGCAAGACCGCAAGGTGTGTGGCGCCGCCTACGGGCACTTCATGGAACTGGCGGGACGGGACCGTGGCCTTGAGGATGGCGGACACCTGGCACTCACGCCCGCCCTGGGCTTGAAGAAGGTTGACTTCTTCGTCGGACCTCCTGCGGACGGTCAGTCCGGCGCCTTGTTGATGCCGACGGCCTCGCTGAGAGAAGCGGCCAAGGCCTATGTGCCTGCGCTTGCCGGCGCGGGCACCGGGACGCTCGAGACCCTGGCTGCCGCAATGGAGCAGGGAGCCCCGGCGGTGTTTTCGGATACGCTGCCCGCGACGACGCTCCCGACCTGCACGGCCGACGCTCATAGCGCAGCGCAGATCGCCGTGATCGTGGATGACGAGAGCGCCGCCTACTTCGGCCAGGGCAACCCGGTGAAGAAGCCGCTGCTGTGCCTGCAGATGGAGCAGGTGCGGCGGCTCGGTGCGCCGGTGGATGTGTGGCTGCTGCAGGATGTCCTCGACCAGCGGCTGCCCCGCTACAAGATGTATCTGTTCCTGAACGCCTTCCAGCTTGGACCGCAGACGATCGACAAGATCACCCAGAGCTTCACCGGCAACCCGCTCGTGGTCTGGTTTGGGGCACCCGGTGCTCTGGGGATAACCATCAACGGGCGACAGGTACGGCAACTCACCGGGATTTCGGTGTCACCGGCGCAAGGTGTGGGGCCGCTGCAGGTGAAGGTGATGCCGGGGAAGTCGACGCTGACCGCGGGTCTGAAGGAACCGGTAACCTATGGGATCGCGAGGGCCGTGCGTCCCTTGCTGGAGCCCCTGGATACGGTGGCCCAGGTGCTGGGCACCACTCCTTCTGGTGGTCCCGGCCTGGTCTCACGACGGACGGACAACATGATTTCGGTGTTCTCGCTGGCACCGAACATGCCGCAGGAGCTCCTGCGCTCGCTGGCGGTGGCGGCAGGAGTGCATGTCTACGACGATCAGGGCGATCGGCTCTATGCGACGCGCTCGATGATCGGCCTGACGCCGGTGTCGACCGGGCAGCGCGTGATCAGGCTGCCGCAGCGGGCGGACGTCTATGAGCTGCCTGCGCAGACCAAGATCGCCTCCGACGTCGAGGAGTTCACCCTTGAGGTCGAGGCCGGTGTCACACGGCTGTTCACGCTGAGCGCAACGCAGGCGGACTAGGACAGGCCGAAAGTAGCGGCAAGCCGGGAGCAAATCGGCGCATCGAGAGACAGGCCTCCAGGGGTGACCAGGGATGAACGCCCTGCCGCATATCCTCGTGGCCGACGATGTTCGACGCCGTCTGCAGTGGCCCGACTGGGTGCGCCCTCACGTGCTGATGGGTTCGCTGGCCCCGGACGCATACCGGATCGTCCCCGGGCTGGATTACCGCGCTCTGCACTTCCGCTACCGCCACGGCGTCGGGCAGCGGCTTAGTGACTACCTGGCAGACCACCTGCGTCCCGCCCTTCGTGAGGGAGGCCATGACGAGCAGGCCTTCCGGGTCGGGTGGCTCTCGCATATCCTCAGTGACCTGGTCTGGCAGAAGATGCTGCGCGAGCAGTTCCCGCAGTTGTGGAGCGGAGTCCTGGGACAGAAGGCCGAGACGGGGCGGCGGCTCCGGCTGGAATACCAGAACGCCTGCGACCGCATCGACCGCGAGATTGCCCAGAGCCAGAGCGAGTACCTTGCCGAGGTGCGCTGGACGCTGCGCTCGGCGAACCCCCAGTACGACCTTACCCCCCTCAACGTAACCGTGCTGAACGAGTGGATTGGGCGTGTGGCGATCGAGTCCTTGCCGCCGAGCGCACCGCCGACTCCCGGGATCGACTACCTCCAGGCGGAGTTTGTCCACCGTGCCTGCGCCACCGGGGCAGAGCGTACCGTCGCACTCATGACGCGGGAGTACGAGTCGGATACGGCGCCGGTGAGCGATTTCCTCGACCAGTAAAGGCAAGGGCCAGGCGGGAGACACAGCCACCCTCGTGAGAGGCGGTGTGATTCCACCTGGCCCTTCTGCTGTGGTGTGAGGGGAGACCTGGTGCAGTCCCCCGGCTTGCGCTACTACAGGGTCACGACTTGCCCCGTGGTGGCCGACTGCTTCTCCGCGGTGACCAGACGCACGGCTTCGCGAGCCTGGAAGGCCGGGACGCGCTCAGGCTGCTTGCCCTCGGCGATGCAGGCGGCGAAGTACTCCAGTTCCTGCTGGTAGCCGGTGGTGGCGCGGAACTCCGGCGTCCAGGGATCGCCCTCGTTCGGGATGAACTGCAGGCTCGGGGTCCTGGCGCTGGAGAACCTCAGGCAGCCCTTCTCACCGAGGCACTCGAAGGCCATTTCGAAGGGATAGGCGGCGGGGAAGCCCCAGCCTCCCTCGGCTGTCACGATCGAGTCACCATAGATGTACTGGGTGATGACGTGGTCGACGGCGGGAGCAGCAAGCGCCACGTGACCGGTGCGGGAGTAGACGGCCTGCGGCATCCCGAGCAAGGACAGGATGTAGTCGGCGTCGTGGATGTGCAGGTCGAGGAGCGCGCCGCCGCTCTTGGAGGCATCGTTGAGCCAGCCGCCCTGACTCCAGCCGGGCGAGGCGGAAAGGCGAGTGAGCTTGAGGTTCACGAGGCGTCCGAGTTCGCCGCCGTGGAGCATCTTGGCCAGCACCTCGTACTCGGGCCAGAAGCGGATGCACTGGGCGATGAAGAGGAGCTTGCCGTACTTGTCAGCCGCGGCGAGCATCCGATCGCAAGCGGCCACGTCGAGAGCCATGGGCTTCTCGCAGATCACGTGAACGCCACCGGCCATGGCTGTCTCGGTCATGACTGGATGCAGGAAGGTGGGCAGACACACGTCAACGGCGTCGATGCCGCCGGCCGATAGCATGTCCTCCAGAGAGGTGTAGCGTTTGACGCCAGAGAGGTCCAGACCGGCTGCCTCGCCGATGTTGCCGCCGACGGCAGATGCGGTGGCAGCCACCCGGTCGACTTCCTTGTCAGCCACTGCTACGACCTGCGCGCCTTCGACCGTCGCCCAGGTACCGAAGTGCTGCTGGCCGATGAAACCCATGCCCAGAATGCCAATGCGTACCACGTCAATCGCCTCCCGTGTTGAATGCGTCGGAGTGACTCAAGGCTAGCCAATAAACTTCGCCGCAGCCCCGAGGTATCCCTCCATGCCTCGCCAAGAGCCCTTCGGCAGCCGGGAGAGGCACACCGGTTGTTACCATCACGATCATTGACACCCTCGTCAGGTTTGGGGTATAAGGGCTTGTCCCCGCAGTGGGACCAATCAGTACCAGAGATGGAAGGAGCTGGACCTGTTGCACGCACGGCGTCATGGTTTTACGTTGATTGAGTTGCTGGTCGTGATCGCAATCATCGCGATCCTCGCGGCGATCCTCTTCCCGGTGTTCGCTCGCGCACGTGAGAAGGCCCGCCAGTCGGCCTGCCAGAGCAACCTCAAGCAGGTTGGCCTGGCCGCACAGATGTATGCCCAGGACTACGACGAGACGATGGTCCGTGCCTGGCGTATGACCAACGACAACAACGGCACCACTTGGGCCGACATGCTGATGCCGTACATGAAGAACCTGCAGATGCTGGACTGCCCGTCCAGTGGCATCAAGACCGTGCTGCTCAGCACCACCTGGGGCGGCCAGGTTGTCAAGCGCGACCAGCTTTCCTACGCCATCAACAGCGCGTGCTGGGGCGGTCGTGCCGGCAGCGCCAGTGGCCCGGTCGTAACCTATCCGAACGGTGTCGCGATGGCCAGGATTGCTGCTCCGGCCGAGACTGTTCTCGTTACCGACCTCACCGGCATCTTCGAGGCCGCAGCACAGTATGACGTTCCCACGACCTACACCGCGGTGCCCGTCAGTGGCGCGTACCGGCACAATGAGCAGAGCAATGTCCTGTTCTGCGACGGTCACGTGAAGTCCATGAACCAGGGCTCCCTGGTTGCCACCCACACCGTCAGTGGCGTCGCTGTCAAGTACCTGTTCTCCGCCGAAGACGACTAGTCAAGCTAGCTCACGCAACACAGAACCACCGAGCCGGAGGGAGATCGCTTCCCTCCGGCTTTTTTCGTGCCTGGTGCAAGGCGGGACTCTCCGCAGGCCGGCCAGGGACGCAGGCTCTCAGGGCTCCAAGGGGCCGACCACCTGGACGGAGAGGTAGCCTTCATGGACACCGGGACGGACCCTCAGCCTCGGGGTGCCGCCAACACACAGGGGTAGGAGACCCTCTGTCGGCACGCCGAGGTCAACCAGCGCCCCGGTCTGCAGGCTCATGAGCTCGCGCAGGCTGGTTCGCCAACGTGTCAGCCCGACGGTGACGGTCACTGGGGCTGAACGAACCAGGGGCGAAGGAGTCCCCAGGGTTGGCGGACTCGCGCTGTCCCTTACCGAGGGAGGCGCGGGAAGTCGTGCCAGCCGCAGCGGAATGTGGATGTCGATCTGGCCGTGCAGGGAAGGACCGGTGGCTGCCAGGCAGACTCCGGCCCACTCGTCGGGATTGGGCCCGGCAAGGTCGGAGCTGCCACGCAGGGCCCGCCAGAAGTCCGGGACGGGGCTTTTGATCGGCCACGAGGTAAGCCAGGCGCCATGGAGTTCGTGGCACAGATGGGCCAGGAGCCGACCCTCCAGCCGCGTGAAGCCGCGCTCAGGGGCACGCGAGGCTCCCTGGCAGCCGACCATCGCGTTGACCAGGTCGGAGGCCAGCGGCCAGTCGAAGCGCCACACGGGGCAGAGCTCGCTCTCGAGTCCGGAGGCGACAACCCACACGGAGGAGTCGCCGGTCGCTGAGAGCAGGTTGTCACTGCGCCCCACGGAGCGGACGTGGAACTGCGCCGACACTCCGAGGTACTCCCCGGCGAGGGCGCTGAAGCTGCGGGTGAAGTCAGCGGCGGCGACCTGAAGACGTGATAGCTCCTCCGGCCGCAAGGGACAGGGCCGGCTCAGGTCGTAGGGCTGCACCTGTGGTGGTGTGGAGGCAGAGCCATGCATGAAGGGCGCCTCGGCGAGATCGGGTTCAGTAGGCGGGAGTAGGTTGGGCCGTCGAGGCCCCCCAGGCGGCACGATCGTGGTGCTGCGAGACCCGCGAGTGTGTAGCGCAAGGGTCATGCCCGGTGCGAGCCTGGGGTCGGACCGGCGTGCTGCGCTGAGCGACCAGGCCAGCCAGCTCCTCCAGAACGTCATCAGCCAGAAGCGGGTTCTTGTCCTGAAGGGTGTCCAGGGCATCGCGCACGGAGGAGGCGTCGGACTCCAGTAGCGCGCAGGCGACGACACGCGCCCCTTCTCGGCGGCTCTGGCGTGACTCGAGGAGATGCTGCACCTGGGCCTGGAGCTCGTCGCTGAGACACCGCAGTACGCCCGGCGCTGCGGGACGCATCGCGGCGACGGCCAAGGCCACTTCGCGGCGAGTTGCCGCGGGCAGCAGCGTCAGTAGCTGCCGGGTAAGGGGCGCCGGGCCATGAAGTGCGACCAGGGCGATGACGGCAGGGCGCTCCCGGGACAAGGCCTCCGCGAGGACCTGGGGATCCGTCTGGGTGAGGAACTGCAGAGGTGGCCGCAGGTCGACAACCGGAAGGCGGCCCGTGTCGTCGGCAGGCTCGCGGAGTGGGGCCGGGATGACGGCTGGTGCATCTTCCCGCGGTCGTGGTGTCGGCGTCGGGGTCTCAGGGCTCTGGGCAGAAACCTGCGCAGGCGGCCGCGAGGCCCGTGCCCTCTGCCGCCGGAACTCCTCGATCCTTCCACGCAACTCGCCGGCGGGAAGGTCCGCCAGCTCCCGCTGCGCCGCTGCGAGCTTTGCGCGCACCTCGGTAGGCAGACGGGCTGCAACGGTTGCTGCGGTGTCCGGGTCAAGGGACGCCAGCAGCAGCGCTGCCTTTCGCGCCCCCTCAAGGTTCTGATCGGTGTGGCCACTCATCTTGCCGCCGTCCTGATAGACAGATGCAGGTCCTGGGCCCGGTCGGGCCTACCCGGATGCCTGCAATCCCTGTGCCACAGGGGCGTCGCCGAACTGAGAGGCTTCGATGGCCTCGATCAGCCGGCTGGTACTGAGGGGCTTCGAGAGGAAGACACTCGCACCGGCCTCCTGGGCCGTCCTGCGGATGGCGTCATCAGTGAGGCCACTGAGAACCACTACCCGCACCTGCGGATCGATCTCACGAAGGCGGGCGATCCCGGACAGGCCGTCACTATGGGGCAAGACCAGGTCCATAAGGACCACGTCGGGGCGCTCTCGGTGGTAGGTCTCGAGGGCCGCCTGGATCGTGCCGGCGAGGAGGACCTCATACCCCATGGGCTCCAGGGCCGCAGCCACAAGCTGCTGGATATACCACGAGTCGTCAACCACCAGGACGCGACACGGCTCGCGTGTCATGGACACGACTACCATCCCCTTCTGTACGCGAAGTCAGAAGGCCTATCGGCAAAGTAGGCAGGCGTCTGAAGCGCACCGACCTGTTGCGGCTCGTTACGGGGATTTGGCTAAAGCCCGCGCCGAGGTGGCCCGATAAGAACCTGGGTCTACGAGGGACGAGGACGTCTCTCGCAAGTCTGTGTCATCCTGTCGCAGGAGCGTGGATCGTGCTCGAACTCCGCCCGGAAGGCCGTGTCGCAACGCAGACGACCGTACTGCCCCAACTCGTGGCTCGGGCTTCGGTTCTCGAGCTGAGCCAGGAAGAGCTGGAGGAGTGCATCGCCGAGAAGCTGGACCAGAACCCGGCGCTGGAACTGGCGACACCGAACTCCCTGCGCCCTCTTGGGCAGCCCACCGGGTCAAGATGCAGTGGAGAGGGTGCGGCGGATGTGCTGGCCCGGCTGGCTGCGACGGTCACACTGCGCGATGACCTCCGTGTGCAGTTGCGCTCCCGATGTGAGGGGCGAGTGCTGGAGATCGCGCAGTACCTGGTCGAGAGCCTCGACCGCCGGGGTTACCTGACTTGCTCGCTCTTTGAGGTGGCCGACGACCTGGAGGCCTCTGAGCAAGAAGTCGAGGAAGCCCTGTCGGCCGTGCAAGAGCTAGACCCGCACGGGCTAGGCGCCCGGAATCTGCCCGAGTGCCTGCGACTGCAAGTGCTGGCGATGCCGGAGAGTCAGGTGCCGGAGGGCCTGCTGGAGTTCTTGGAGGGTGACTTCGCGAGGCTGGTCGCAGCCGGCGACCCACGCGCACTCCGGGCCAAGGGCAACACGGCGACCCACCGGTACCTGGACTTCATCCGCCGGCGACTGCACCCCTATCCCGCGGATCTGTACCGAGTACCCTTCGGCGATCCGGAGGGTGCCTTACCGGGGACCAGTCCCGATGCAGTGGTTCAGCGTGGCCCGGAGGCGCTTGAGGTTACGGTGCCGATGAGTGAGCGCCTGGCGCTGCGGGTCAACGCGGAGTATGAGCGGCTGGCGCGAGAGATCGACCGTCGCCGAGGTGGCGATGAGGAGATATCGCTGCGCGACCTGGTGGCCGAAGCACGAAGCGTCATCGCCAACCTGACGCATCGGCACCAGGTGATCGCGCGCGTCGCGCAGGCTGTAGTGGCGGCGCAGGAGGGCTACCTCACCGGCGGCCCACGGGCGCTGAAGCCGCTGACGAAGAAGGAGCTTGCCGCGAAGCTGCGGATGCATGAGTCCACGGTCTGCCGGGCGACGCGGGGCAAGACCGTGATGCTGCCCGACGGCGAAGTTGTCCCCTTCGACCTGTTCTTCGAGGATTCGCTCCCCGCCAAGGTGACCCTCGCCAATCTGATCCGTCATGAGGATGCTGCCCGGCCGTACCACGACCATGACCTTGTCGCGCTGATGCGCGAGTGCGGGTATGACGTGGCCCGCCGGACGGTGAGCAAGTACCGAGCTGCGCTGGGCATTCCCTCTGCCTCTGAGCGACGTCAGACGGACGCTTCCGGCTGCCTCTGTGCCGCGAGCTGAGTGTTCGGGAAGGGGACAGCGCAGGTGGCACGCCGATTGCAGGTGTGCGACGGGGATGGACTCCGTACCAGCACCAGGCAGGAGACGAAGATGCTCCGAGAGACTTCCTCAGCCGCCCTGCAGAGCGCAATGAAAGGGACGCAGCAGCGCCTCGAAGCGATTGCCGACAACCTGGCAAACGCAGAGACACCGGGACACGGCCGCCTGCAGGTGGACTTTGAGGACGCCCTGCACGAGGCAATCCGGAAGGAGCACTCCGAGGGCGTTGGCACCGCGGCCGGCTCGGAGACTGAGGGAGCAGTGGACCGTGTGCAAGCCCAGGTCACGCGGAGGCCGGCTCGGAGCAGCGACGCTACCACGGCCGACCCTGAGGGTGATCTGACGGCACTCGGGGAGACCACTCTCCGCTTCGATGCACTGGCCCGAGCACTCACCAAGAAACTGCGAATGCTGCGCACCGCGATCGCCGGAGGCGGACAAGGATGAGTCTTTCACGCGCCATGGACATCAGCGCGACGGGTCTGACGGCGGAGCGAACCCGGATCGAGACCATTGCCCAGAACATCGCCAACGTGGAAACGGTGGTGGATGGCGGGCAGCCCTACCGGCGCCGAGAAGTCGTGCTGGCCTCGCAGTCTGGGTTCGGCCCAAACATTGCCGGAAGCCTGGGCAAGGCTAGTACTGCGGGCGGAGTGCGCGTGGCTGCTATCCGTGAGGACACGACGCCGCCCTTGCTGGTGTATCGTCCGGAGGACCCGGCGGCTGATGCCCAGGGCTATGTGCACCTGTCCAATGTGAACCTGCCGATGGAGATGGTTGACATGGTCTCTGCGACCCGTGCCTACGAGGCGAATGCGGCAGCCTTCAGGGCCGGCAAGGAGACCGTTCGTCGCACGCTGGATATCCTGCGCTGATTGCGCTTGTGCCTTGGTTCCTAAAGGGGGAGCTCCACAATGCGAATTGACCCTCGCATCAAGATCAACGAGACGCTGCCCGCGACCGACCTGCCGGGGCCACTGTCGCCGCTGGCTCCGCGGCCCCAGACGCGAACCGGCGAGACGTCGACCCCGGTGCTGTCGCGCCTGACGGACGCCCTGCGCCAGGTGAACGAGTTGCAGCAGACGGCCGATGTGCAGGCCGAGAAGCTGGCGACCGGCAAGGCCGGCAATGTACAGGATGTGGTGGTGGCCCTGGAGCAAGCGGACCTGGCGCTGCAGTTGACGGTGCAGGTGACCCAGAAGGCCGTCGACGCGTACCGCGAAGTCAGTCGGATGCAGGTCTAGGGGCACGCCAGACAGACCAGGCAGGTAGATCACACCCACTAGGTTCTCTCACTTCGGTCGCCTCGGCAGTTGCCGACGAAGCGACGGCAGCGGCTTCGAATTCCACCTATGCTCGAACAACTCCGAACAGGCTGGGACAACCTGTCGTCCCGTCAGCGCCTCGTGCTCGTACTCGCGGCTGCCGGCACGGTCATCGGCCTCGTAGCCGTGACCCTGTGGTCGTCGCGTCCCTCGTACTCGACCCTGTACTCAGGGCTCTCGGAGGAGGACGCGGCGGCCGTCGTCGAGGAGCTGCAGACCGGGAAGGTCGCCTATCGTCTCAGTGCGGCCGGAGGGCGCATCGAGGTGCCGACCACGGCGCTGTATGAGACGCGCCTGTCCCTGGCGGGAAAGGGCATGCCCTCGCGCAACGGCGTAGGGTTTGAGCTTTTCGACAAGTCAACGCTTCCCGGCACCGACTTCTCGAATACCGTGAACCTGCAGCGTGCTCTCCAGGGCGAACTGAGCCGGACGATCTGCTCGCTGTCGGAAGTGAAGTCGGCGCGGGTGCACCTGACGATCCCCCACGAGAGTCTCTACCGCGACCAGAGCCCACCGACGGCCTCGGTGATGCTGGACCTGGGGCCGACCGGCTCGCTGCGTCCGGAACAGGTGAAGGGGATCGTGTACCTGGTCGCCAGCGCGGTTGAGGACCTGAACCCGCGCGAGGTGACTGTGGTGGATACGCAGGGCGAATTGCTCTCCGGTGACGGGGCCGGTCCAGACCTCGCGGAGACTGTGTTCTCCACCTCCAAGGCCTACGGGGAGGCGCTGACGCAGCGGCTGCAGAGCATGATGGACGTGATGTTCGGACCGCGCAAGACGATTGTGCGTGCGCAGGCGGAGCTCAACCTCGATGCGGAAGAGGTAGACCAGGAGCGTGTAGAGCCTGCCGGTCCCGAGCAAAAACCGGCGGTCTCCCGCGAGCATGCGACCGAGGAGACCTACAGCGGAACAGATGACGTCGCAGGCGGTGTCAGTGGCGTGCCCTCGAACTTGCTGGGAACGCAGACCGCCTCCGGCAGCGGTGGCAAGGGCGCATACCGCAACAGCGAGGAGACCCGCGAGTACGAGTTCTCGAAGACCAAGATGGTGCGCAAGAACCGGCCGGGGCGTGTGACGCGACTGACCGTGGCGGCCGTGGTTGACGAGAGTCTGGCCGCCCAGGGCGTCGATCGAGTACGCGACGTCCTTACCGCCGCAGCCGGAGTCGACCTGACCCGAGGCGACTCGATTGTCGTGCGGCCGATGAAGCTTAAGTCGGCGGAGCTGGCCGATCAGGAGGACAAGCTGGCTCAAGCGACTGCCCTCACCCAGGAGCGACGGGCGACGCTGGACATGCTGCTGCGCCGAGGTCTGCCGCTGGTGATCGTGTGCGTGCTGCTGGCGGTGCTGGTGCGGACGGCGGCCGAGCTGCGCCAGGCGGCCCTGGCCCGTCAGGAGGCGCCGCCGATCTCGGACGAGTTCTTCCCGATGCCAGAGGTCGCTGCCGAAGAGGAGGACGCCTCCTACGACGAAGAGGCCGTCAGCTCCGAGGAAGAGGCCACCCGGATGCGTGAGCGTACCTACATCGCTGAGCTTCAGCGCGTAGCTCGGGAGCAGCCGGATATCCTGGCTGATGAACTGCGCAACCTCGTTAGTGGAGCCGATGGCCCATGAGCACCCCTGCATCTACCAGGCCCTTTCGCCTGTGGGAGGAGGACCTGCCGGTCCTCTCGGAGACGCGAAGGGAAACCCGCGCGGACACCGCTCCGGAACAGGAGCCCGATCCTGCGCTGGCCGCCGCTGCCGCGAAGGCACTGCTTGAGCAGGCGCAAGGGGAAGCGGACCGTCTCCGAAGCGAAGCCGAGGAGCAGGCAGCCGAGACGCTCGCCGACGCCGAGGAGAGAGTCCGGGCAGCGGAGACTGAAGCACGAGATGCCGCCGCGAAGGCTGTGGCGACGCAGGCTGAACAGACCGTCCGCGAGTTGTCGCAGGTGCTGCAAGAGGATCTGGCTGAGAGGTTTCAGGAGCGGTGGCAGGAGTTGGAGAGGGAGGCCGGTCGGCTGTGCATCGAGCTAGCCGAGAGCATCCTGCGCCGCAAGATCGCCGACGACGACCAGGTCGTGGTGGAGACGGTTCGTGCAGGGCTTGCGCGGATGTCCTCCGCCAGGGACATCACCGTGCGGGTCAGTCCGGAAGCCGAAGGTGTGCTGGATCGTGCTCGCGAGAGCCTTCGGGCGGACCTGCCGGCCTCCGTATCGATCCGCGTGATGACCGACGAGGCGATCAGCCCCGGCGGTGCACTCCTGACGAGTTCACACGGCGAGATGGACCTGCGAATCGAGTCGCAGCTCGCGCGCCTCAAGGAAGCGGCTCAGCAGGCACTGACGCAGGAGGTCCGACCGTGACCTATCTTGCGCGCGTCGCTGAGCGCCTCCATGAGACGCCCACGGTCAGGCCGGCAGGGACGGTCGCTCGCAGTATCGGCCTGCTGCTGGAGTCGGTCGGGCCACCGGCGCGGGTAGGGGAGAAGTGCCTGGTACATGCCGGTGAGGATCGGCCGCCGGTGGTGTGCGAGGTCGTGGGCTTCACGGACGAGCGGCTGCTGCTGATGCCCTTTGAGGAGGTGCGGGATATCGGCGCGGGCAGTCGCGTGGAGTCGACCGGTGGGGCGTTGTCGGTTCCCGTGTCCGAGGAGATGCTGGGACGAGTGCTGGATGGACTGGGCGAGCCGATCGATGGGCTCGGGCCGATCCGGGCGACGACCCAGTATCCGGTCAACAACGATCCGCCGCCGGCGCTGTCGCGCAGGAAGATCAGCCGAGCGCTGCCTCTGGGCGTGCGGGCGCTCGACGGCCTGCTGACCTGCGGCGTTGGTCAGCGCATGGGAATCTTCGCCGGTCCCGGTGTGGGGAAGAGTTCGCTCCTGGGGATGATCGCCCGCAACACGCAGGCGGACGTGAACGTGATTGCGCTGATTGGTGAGCGTGGGCGCGAGGTCGGCGAGTTCGTCGAACGCGACCTGGGACCCGAAGGGCTGCAGCGCTCCGTGGTGGTAGCAGCGACCAGCGACCGGCCTCCCGTGCTGCGGATGCGAGGAGCTCAGGTTGCGACCGCGATTGCCGAGTACTTCCGTGATAGCGGCCGCGACGTGCTGCTACTGATGGACTCGATCACGCGGTTTGCCTGGGCCCAGCGTGAGGTCGGTCTTGCCACGGGGGAACCGCCTACTCGCAACGGGTACACGCCCTCGGTCTTTGCGGCACTGCCTCGTCTCTTGGAGCGTGCCGGGAACAGTGCGACGGGCAGCATCACCGCCCTGTACACGGTCCTCGTGGATGGCGACGACATGAATGAGCCGGTCGCCGGGGCAGCCCGGGCTACGCTGGATGGGCATATCGTCTTGTCGCGACGGCTGGCGCAGCGGGGCCACTACCCCGCCATCGACGTTCTCGACAGCGTCAGCCGGGTGATGCCCCAGATCTGTTCCTCCGAGCACATGCTTATGGCGCAGGAGATTCGCGCCTGCACGGCGGCCTACCACGAGTCCGAAGACCTCATCAACCTGGGAGCCTATGTGGGCGGGTCGAATCCGCGGGTCGACAGAGCCATCGGTCTGAAGGAGCCTATTGATGGTCTGCTGCGCCAGCCGAGCGGCGAAGTGTCGGGCTTCGAGGACACCCTCACAGCCATGGAGGAGATCCTGAGCATCCCGGCGATGGCTCCGATGGCAGGCGGCAAGGGGCGCTGACACGGGCAGTGAGGACTGACCCGGTGGGGGACAGTCAGGGACCGACACCCCTCTTGAGGAGAAGCGATGCCAGAACGTCCCTACCGGCTTGACGGCCTCCTGCGGCTTCGGAGGCACCAGGAAGACAATGCGCAGGTGGAGCTGGCCGACGCTCAGCGCCGGACGCTCGAGGTACAGGCGGAGCTCGACGAAGTGCTTGAGGGTCACAGGAGCGCGGTGGATCAGTTGCAGGAGGGGCCTGCCACGCAGAATGTCGCAGCCTTACAGGCGGGCTATGCGCACCTGCAGATTCTCCAGGGGCGAGAGGCGCAATCGAGGTCACAACTGGGTCGGGCGCTGGAGGAGCAGGAAGTGAAGAGAGAGGGCATGGTTGCCGCTCACCGTGCGACACGGACCATCGAGCAGTTGCGCGAGCGGGCCCTGGAGCGATACCGGCAGGAGCTCGACCAGGAAGAGCAGCGCGAGAGTGATGAGGTCGGAGCCGGCATCGCGGCGCGAAAGGTCCTGCAGCAACAAGACCCAGGGGGGAGAGATCAGACGTGATACTGGGACTGCCGGGCGTCCTGGCTCGCATCGAAGAGATTGAGGGCCTGCTTGGAAGTGAACCCAAAGCAGCGCCTACAACCGCCGGACAGGCCCCAGGGCCTGACTTCGCCGAGGCGCTGAGCAACGCTGCACAGACCACAACGGGAAGCAGTGCCAAGGCCAGTGCCTACGACGGGCTGATTCGACAGGCGGCTCAGAAGTACGGCATCGAAGAGAAGGTCATCCGGGCGGTGATCCGGGCCGAATCGGACTACAACCCCCGGTGCGTATCACGAGCCGGAGCCCAGGGCCTGATGCAGCTCATGCCGGAGAACTGCCGGGACTACGGGGTGACCGACCCCTTCGACCCCGGCCAGAACATCGACGCCGGGGTGCACCAGCTCAAGGACATGCTTTCGAGGTTCGGGCAGCTTGACCTGGCGCTCGCGGCCTACAACGCGGGGCCGGGCGCAGTGAAGCGGTACGGCGGCGTACCCCCCTACCGCGAGACACAGGCCTATGTACGCAAGATCCTGGGATGGCTGGCCGAGGGCTGAAGCTATGGGCGAAGGACAAGCTGCTGCGCTGTTGTGTGCGAGTGCGGCACCGCTCCCGTCGGCCGCACAGGGGACTTCGGTGGCGGGCTTCTGCGCCGAGTCCGGCGGGCAGGTCGACGCACCATCTATGGATTTCGCCGGGCTGATCCTCGAGCTGCTGGGTGGTGAGACCTCCAGCGGTGAAGCTGTCCCGAGCGAGGTCGTGGAGGACAAGCCTGAAGACCGCTCCCCGGCTGAGGATATCGTTGCGCTGCCTGACCTGCGGGCCCTGCAGCCGCCACTCTTGCAGCAGGCTGCTCCAGCACCGGCAGCGCCGGAGACGACGGCCAGTCAGAGCAGGACACAGGAGCCGGCGAGGCCGTCCGAGATGTTGGTGACGAGCGGGCCGCTTGCAGCACAGCCGATTCTGTCGGTTGCACAGCAGGCGTTCGCCGCGGTACCGCAGGTGCTTCCTGCGTCGGGAGACAGGGCGCGCCTCGCAAGCCCCGTGGTTCCTCCAGCACCGAGTGCCCTGCCTGGAGCACGGCAGGTGACGCCCGCGGTCGAGGGCAGTACCCCGTTGACCACGCCAGGGCAGCTTTCAGTCCCGGTATCTGCCTTGTGGGGTCGCGAGGTCGAAGGGCAGCAGACTGCGCCGGTCACCTCGCTCCCAGGGCAGGAAAGGACCGCAGTGCCGCTGGTGGCCTCCGGGGCGGAGACCGTGCCCGCAGTAGGGGCTGCACAGGTGGAGGTCTCGGCGACGAGGCCACCGGTGCAGGAGACAGGAGTTCCGAGCGGCGAGTTCCCTGCGGCAGCTCAGCGCCCCACGGTAGTCGAAGGCCCACAGAGGTTCGCTGGCTGGCCGGATTCCGCGCAGGGGCCACTCCCGCCTGCGGCCACGATGACGGTTCCCGCGCACGTTCCCGAGCAGGCGGAGGTGGTGCCAACCACGCCGGCAGCGCCGGTGGCGCCAAAGCCCTCCGTGGCAGTTCCCGAAATCGTGACGACGCCTTCGCCGGCGCCTGAGGCGACGCCGACTGCCCCTGTGACCCAAACGATCGTGCAAGTCACGGCGACGGTGGCTCGCGACGCAAGGCCGACACCCGAAGGGTCCGAGGCGAACCTGACCGACCAGACGCGCAGGACGACCGTGCAGGCGTCGCCATCGGTGCCCGAGAGGACCCTTGAGACCCCGCAAGCGACCGTCACACCCTCTGCTGTTCGAGTCGCGAGAGCACCAGCGACGACCCTCCCGGCGACGCAGGCCATAGGAACCGTGCCGCGGGCAGACGCTCCTCGGCCGGTCGCGGGAGACCAGGCCCAGGTGACTGCTTCCCTGGAGCCCGAAGCGCCAGCTCTGCAGGCCACTGGAAGAGCGCAGGAAACCGCGACACCGGCGACTCGTGAGATTGCGACGTCAGCTCCGCAACTCGCTGAGGCTGCCAGGGGTGAGGGCTCCTCCGTCGCCTCGAGACTCGCCGAGAGGGTCGCGACGGGCGTCCTGCTGCAGACGCCGGAAGTCGGCGGGCAACTGCCGCGTTCCCAGAATCCCCTTCGCGCGGCGGGCGAGACTGTGCTCGAAGGCCCGCAGGGCGTTGCGCTACCTGTGCCTCCGGCGGCTCCTGCGGTGACGTCTCCGCAGGCGCAGCAGGCTCTCATGGCGTCGCAGAGCCTGGCTGCAGAGGAGACGGTTGCGACCAAGGAAGCTGCAGGTGGGTCTGCCGCAAGGCTCACGGCAGCTTCCGGTTTGACGCAGAAGCGAGTTGCAGCTTCAGAGAACGAGACGGCTCCCATGACGATGGGCACGGTGAGCGCACCGACGGCAGAAGTCGGCGCTGAGCGGGTGGTAACCCCCGTGGAAGCGACGCAACGGGCTGTGCAGTTGGCTGAGGCAATCCACTCGCAGGTCGGCCTTCGCGGCGGTCGCGTGAAGCTGTACCTCCCCTGGGATGACCTCGGCGTGGAGTCGGTGACGGTGGTGGTGGCAGACCGCCATGCAGGTGTTGACCTGGTGTGCTCGGAGGCGCAGGCGCTGGATCTCCGAGTACTGGAGGGCCCACTACGTGAGCGGTTACAGGCCCATGGGCTGACCCTCGAGGCCTTCACGATGAGCTTTGGCGAGGGGCAGTCCTCCGGGGGACAGTCGCGGAGCGAGTATGTTCCGACATCTCCCTCGCCCCTGGGAGAGGAACCGCGAAGCAGACCCTCGGCACCGCGTCCCCAGACTGTCTACAGTGAGCGATCGTCGTCCGGCGTACTCGACCTTTTCGCCTGATCAGGGAGGAAGCCAGTCATGCAGGTATCGGCCGTGAGCAGTGCCCAGGCAAGCAGCACCGGCGCCACGAGCTCCCCCTCGAGCGTATCGACGGAGACCTTTCTCACGCTACTGACCGAGCAGTTGCGCCACCAGGACCCGATGGAGCCGATGTCCGGGGAGCAGATGCTGTCGCAGATGTCGCAGCTCACCATGGTCAGTGAGGTGGTGAAGCTGGGGACGGCGATGCAGTCGATGGCGACGGTGCAAGGCGTGACCGGGATGGCGTCGCTGGTCGGCCGGACCGTTGAGTGGAAGGATACGGAGGCCGGCACCAGCGGCTCGGGTGTGGTGACGCAGGTGCAGCGCACCAGCGACGGCTGGCAGGCCTGCATCGGCAACCAGACGGTGCCGCTGGACGCGATCAGTTCGATCGCCTAGTTGTCACCAGGGTGGCTTCACACACCAGAAAGGGGTTCGCACAATGGGTGCCGGGGATCGCACTCAGGGCAGTCCGACCCTTCGCGCGGACAGTGGCCGACTCCTGGCCCTACATGAGCGGATTCTGCGCCGTTCCTATGGGGCGGGCAGCTACGACTCGGCCTTGCAGGGCGTGGCCTCGGAGTTGTCCGCCGAGATCCCGCACCGGGCGTGCTGCCTGGAGGCGGTAGACGCTCAGTGCCGCCCTTTGCGACGGCTGGCAGTGTGGCCCGGTGGCGACGGAGCGGCTCTCGCACCCGTGGCTGGGACAGACACTTCCGGCGAGCAGGTTTCCCTGGTGGGAGGTGGACGCCCGGTGACCAGTGGGACACGCCCTGGCTGGCACCTGTCCTTCCTGGCACCCTCGGGCATGGAGTACGAGCCCCGGCACCAGTCCTTGCTGAGGAATCTCGCACCCTCGCTGGAGGTGGCCTTTGAGGTTTCGGCGGCTGCACCTGAGTCGCAGGCGCAACTGGGCGGCGCCGGGGTCGAGCCGCTGGAGATGCTGGACCTCGTGTGCGGGGCTCTGGCTCATGATGTGCGCAACATCCTCGGCGGGATTCTGGGCGCCATTGAGTTGCACCGGGTCGGTGGCGGCTCGGAGGAGGCGGTGTTCGATGCCCTGCGCCGCCGTGCGGTGGAGGGTGTCGCAACGGTGGACGCGATGACTGCGCGCCTCCGGGGTCTGTCGCAGGGGCGCGAGAGCTGCCTCGACCTCGCACAAGTGGTCGGTGAGGTCGCGCAGGATGCGCGGGGGATTCTGGCCTCCTGCGGCGACCGTGACCGCTGCGAGATCACCCTTGACCTGGAGACGGGATGGGCACGGGTCGATCCGTCAGCAATGCGCCGGGCAGTGGCCGCCGTGGTGTTCAACGCGGTGCGTGCAACCCGCGACGGTGGCCGGGTCGAGATCCGCACGGGTACTCGGCGAACCCGGGCCTTCGTGGAGGTGCGCGACGAAGGTGTGGGCCTGCCCCAGGAGGCGCTGCACCTGGTGCGACAACCCTTTTACACTTCGGCGCCCGACTGCCACTGGGGTCTGGGCCTGACAATTGCGGAGGGTGTTGTACGACGGGCAGGTGGAAGCCTGGGTCTGCAGGCCGCACCAGGCAGCGGGACCACGGTTACGCTCAACCTGCCCCTGGCTGTGGACGACAGATAAGAGGCGCATCACGCCGAAGGCGTAGGGACCTAGGAGGCACACAATGAATCGAGCGCTCTACTCGGGACTGTCCGGTGCGGTGGCGCAGCAGTCGAAGATGGACGTGACGGCGAACAACCTGGCGAACGTCGGCACCGTTGCCTTCAAGGCGGCGCGCACCACCTTCCAGGATGCGTACTATCAGACCTTGCGCAGCGGCAGTAGCGCGCAGGACAACGTCGGCGGAGTCTCGCCCACGCAGGTGGGTACGGGCGTCTCAGTCGGGGCTACCACTATCGTTGACGCTCAGGGCGCGGTACAGAACACCGGCCAAGCTCTGGACGCAGCGATCGACGGCGACGGGCTGTTCACGGTCGTGGGACCGGAGGGTGTGTTCTACACGCGAGATGGGTCTTTCAAGCTGGATGAGACCAGCACGCTGGTGATGGCCTCCAACGGGTACCGCGTGCAGGGCTGGATGGCCACCGACGGACAGGTCAATACCGGCGGGCCGCTCACGGGTCTGGTCTTCCCGCTGAACACGGTACGGCCGCCGAAGGCGACGGACGAGGTCTCCTTGTGCGGCAACCTGACGGCCGGAGGCACCAACACGCAGAGCTCCTCGGTGACCGTGTACGACTCCCTGGGCAAGACGCACGACCTGAGCCTGACCTTCGCCCCCGGGGCCGGCTCCTCATGGAATGTGACGGCGAAGTTTGACGGCGGCGCCTCGACAGCGCTCGGCACGGTGAGCTTCGACACCCTGGGGCAGTACTCGGCAGGCGGCCCGACTGTGACATTGGCAGCGACTCCTACCGGAGCGGCGCCGATGAGCATGGCGATCGACGTGTCAAAGCTGACGCAGTTCGCTTCGGGGGTCGCGGTGTCGGCCACAGACCAGAACGGCTATGGTGCCGCCTCGCTCAAGGAAGTCAACGTGAACGACGGCGGGATCGTGCAGGGCAGCTATGCCGACGGCCGCTCCATGACCCTCGGGCAGCTTGCCGTGGCCACCTTCGCGAACGTGAGCGGCCTGGCCCACAGTGGCAGCAACCTGTTCCAGAGCTCTCCCTCGTCGGGACTGGCACAGATTGGCGCTGCCTCAGAGGGTGGCCGTGGAGCCGTCGTCGGCCGGTCGCTGGAGCAGTCCAGCGCGGACCTGACCAGTTCCTTCCTCGACATGTTGATCACCCAGCGGGCCTACCAGGCCAGCACGCGAGTGATCTCGACCGCGAGCAGCCTGATCCAGGACGCAATCCAGCTCGCAGACCGGTAGTTCTGCATCTCCTGTCGCAGCTCCAGGGCCGGCCTCTGACCTCCAGGTGGCCGGCCCTTCCCTTCGACCTGCGGGAATCGCCGAGTTCCTCGTCGCTGCCCTCTCACCACGGCACACCAATTGCAGGGGATGTAGCATCATGATCCGACTCACACGCCTGAATGGGTCGAACCTCGTCGTGAACGCCCTTCTGATCGAGCGCATCGAGACCACGCCGGACACGGTGATCCGTTTGACGACGGGCAACCAGTATGTCGTGAGGGAGACGGCGGAGGAAGTGCGGGACCTGGCGATCCAGTTCCTGCACGACATCCGCGACTCCGGTCAGAACCCGGTGGCGGTGGGTCAACTGGCTCGCGTAATCCGCTGAGCCTGCCTTTGTGGTCCGGTATCGCTAGTGATCTGGGAGTACGCTCGTGGATCTCGCAACTATCTTTGGCCTTGTGCTTTCCTTCGGCTCCCTGATGCTGTCTGTGGTCATGGAGGGCGGGTCGCTGCGGACCCTGGTGAATCTGCCCGCCGCGCTCATCGTCTTCGGCGGCAGCTTCGGGGCGGCCCTGGTGTCGTTGCCTCTGGGGGTCTCCCTCAAGTCCATCGTGGTGTTCCGGCACGTGCTCTTCAGCAAGCCCCAGGACCCGGTGGCCACGATTCGCCTTCTGGGCGACCTTGCTCGTGTGGCGCGACGGGAGGGAGTGCTGGCGCTGGAAGGTGAGCTCCTGCGCATCGACGACCCCTTCCTACGGCGCGGCATTCAGTTGGTCGTAGACGGCACCGACCCCGAGGTGACGGGGAGCATCCTCGAGACGGAGCTCGAGGCCCTGGCTGAGCGCCACCAGATGGGTGCGCGGTTCTTCATGACCATGGGAGGCTTGGCGCCGACCCTCGGTGTGACGGGAACGGTCATGGGTCTCGTGAACATGCTGGGCAAGCTCAACGAGCCCAGCACCATGGGGCCGGCGATCGCCTCGGCCTTCCTGGCGACCCTGTACGGGGTCGGCTCAGCGAACCTGATCTTCCTCCCGGCAGCGACCAAGCTGAAGGTCCGCAGTTCGCAGGAGCAGTTCGTCCGTCGCATGACGCTGCTCGGAATCGAGGGCCTCCAAGCGGGCGACAGTCCGATCGTGCTCGCGGAGCGCCTCAAAGCCTTCCTGTCGCCGAAGGACCGCAGCGCTGCCGACGAGGCGGAGGAGTCTGTGGGCAGTGGGGTGGGTGAGTCGGTTGGCGCGGAAGCGTAGCAAGGCAGGCGGCCATGAAGAGGAAAACGTTGAGCGGTGGCTCCTGACCTACTCGGACATGATCACCCTGCTGATGGCCTTCTTCATCATGATGTACGCGATGTCCGTGCTCAATCTTGGCAAGTTCTCGCAGTTGGCGGTCTCGGTGCGATCAGGGTTTGGCGGTGAGGCGCAAGAGATGATGTCGGGGACCCTGGGGATCAGCTCCGACGCCGGAGTTCTGGGTACGGTCCTGCCGGCTGACTCCTTCTCGCTCATGGCCAAGATCGCCGGGTCGGTTCGTGATGCCCTCCCACCGGAGGATGTGGGGAATGTGGAGTTCCTGTCGGAGGACGGGGTGGTGACGATCCGGGTGCGGGCTGATGACGTGTTGTTCGCGCGAGGATCGGCAGACCTCACGCCGCAGGCGCTGAGGACCCTGGGTGCGATTGCGAAGGTGGTTGCGCCACTGCCGAACCAGTTGCGCATTGAAGGGCACACCTGCGACCTGCCGGTGCACAACGCGAGGTTTGCCAACAACTGGGAGCTCTCGGCCCAGCGTGCGGTGAACGTGCTGCTGTACCTGGTGCAGCAGCACGGGTTCTCGCCGGGGCGGATCAGTGCAGCGGGATACGCCGAGACAGTTCCGGTCGTGCCGAACGACTCGGAGCAGAACCGGGCGCGGAACCGTCGCATCGACATCGTACTGCTCCAGCCTCAGGGGAAGCCCGTCGCAACGAAGAGTGGAGTTGGCTCAGAGCAGACAGGGACACCGAACATCGCGCCACCGGCGGTGGAGCTGACGCTGCCGGCCCTTGAGAACATGACGGAACCGAAGGCCTCAATCGATGGGGCCTCACCTGACAGGAGTACGCGATGACGCACCGCAGAGGAAGTGTCAAGCTGGCTGTGCTCTTGCTTCTGGCGATGGTGATCGGCGGCGGCTCAACGTACCTCATCGTCGGCAGGCAGGCCCATGGCCGCTCCAGCAGCCGGTCGAGCAAAGCGACGGAGAGGAAGTCGGAGAAGGCCGACAAGGGCGGCGCTCAGGCCGAGAAGGTCGACTTCGTCGAGATGGGCGCCTTCCTGGTGAATGTGGCTGCGGCGGATCGCCTGCGCTACCTGCGCACGGATGTCTCGATTGGCGTGACCGTGATGAAGCCTGGGGAGTCGGGTGGAGAGAAGAAAGAGGGAGAAGAGAAGGCAAAGGCCCCGAGCCTTTCCCCGGCCGACGACGTTCGAGCTCGTGACGCGATCGTACGAGTGCTGTCGGGCCAGTCCTTCGATCGGCTCCGTACCACCGGGCCTGATGTGACGCTGAGCAAGTGCCTCCAAGACGAGCTCGCGAAGGTCGTGAAGGACTGCCAGGTCCGCAGCGTGCTGTTCACCTCCTTCGTGATGCAGTGACCTTGGCCGGGTGACCGACTGCCACAAGCAAGCCGTGCTTCAGGAAAGGGAAGATGCCCCATGCCCGATGCCGCCAGTGCCGCCGCAATCCCACAGGTGCCCGCAGAGCAGGAAGTGACGAATGCCGCGCTTGCCGGGGAAGGAGCGCAGGAGCCCCTGCAGTCCCCGAGCCTGGCGACACCTCCCCCGGTGGGTCAGAGCGTTGCAGCCGGGGCGGCCAGCCTGGACACGATGCTGGACCTGCCGCTGGAAGTGACCGTGGAACTCGGCGGAACCACACTCCAGCTCGGTGAGGCCCTGGCGCTCCAGCCGGGGTCGATTCTTGAGCTTGAGCGCCTCCCAGGCGAGCCGCTGGACATGCACATCAATGGGCGCCTGGTCGCCCGTGGTGAAGTTGTGGTGGTCAATGACTCACTGGGCTTGCGCATCACCGAGATCGTGGGCCGTTAGCCCCGATAGCAGCCGAAGGGACGATGGATCATGGGCCGGACCTTTGCAGTCACCAGACGCCTTGAGCGTATCTCCCGCGCCGCTGTGACAGGGCTGGTACTTCTCGCCTGTTGGAGCTGCCCCGCATGGCCGGAGGGAGACGACGCGGAGGAGCTCGCCGACAACCTGGTCAGTGGGCAGCAGGCAGCCCAGACGCAGACTGCCGCCGATCGCCCCAAACCGAAAGCTGAGACAGGGGCGGCCAAGGTGTCGCTGCTGGATGTCGGGGCGAAGCTGGCACTGCTGGTGCTGGTGGTCTACGGCGTGGCCTGGGGTGTGAAGACGCTTCAGAGCCAGGGGATACGGCTACCCCAGAGTGCGGCGCCGAGAGAGACGCGTCGGCTGTCGCGCGTGGCTGAGATGGCCCTGGGTGGTGGCGCAGTGCTGCATGTCATCGAGATCGATGGCCGGTCGGTGCTGGTCGCCAAACACGCCGGCGGTGAGGTAAGTCTGCTGATGGACCTCGACGAGCATGGGGCGGCGGTCCCTCCTCCCAAGACGGCCGATGCGCTTCTGCCACCCGCACCCTCCTATGAGACCTCGACCAGTGCGATCCCGGTGTCCCTCGCGCACGAGCAGGAGACAGACTGGGCCACTCGTCGCGACGCTTTGATCCGGGCGCTCTCAAGAGCCTCCTAGGTCGCAAGGACTCCCACGACAGGTATCCGCCCATGAGACATAGACTGCTGCTCGGACGGTTGCTGCTGGTGCTGGTGGTGCTCGTGCTGGCCGGCTCCTGGGCCCATGCCCAGACACCGGGCGCGAGTGGCCCTCCCGGCGACTGGTGGAAGGACAAGGGCGAAGAGGACATGGCGCTGACGCTGCGGCTGGTCTTCAGCCTGGCGGCCTTGTCCTTGCTGCCTGCGGCACTGATGACGATGACCTCCTTTATGCGCATCATCATCGTGCTGGGGTTCCTCCGCAGCGCCCTGGGGAGTCAGCAGACACCACCGAACACCGTCCTGGTGGGGCTGGCGCTCTTCCTGACGATGTTCGTGATGCAGCCGGTGTGGCAGCAGGTCGATCAGCAGGCCCTGAAGCCCTACCTCGAGGGTAAGCTGACCTACCAGAAGGCGGTTGTTCAGGCCGCCGGTCCGCTGAAGGCCTTTATGCTCAAGCAGACTCGCGAGCGCGACCTGATGCTGTTTTTGCAGTTGGGCCACCTTCCTCGACCGGCCTCGCCCGAGGAGATGCCGATGCGGGTGTTGCTACCGGGGTTTGCCATCAGTGAGCTGAAGTCGGCCTTCCAGCTCGGGTTCATCCTCTACATACCCTTCATGGTGCTCGACCTGGTGGTAGCCAGCGCCCTGATGTCCCTGGGGATGCTGATGCTGCCGCCGACGACGATCTCGCTGCCGCTGAAGCTCCTGCTGTTTGTGATGATCGACGGGTGGCACCTGATCGCCCGGTCCCTCGTTGTCAGTTTCACCTGACGCCGCTGCGGAGAGCGCTGCCATGAGTGACGCGACGGTTCTGCATCTGGTCAACCAAATGCTGCTGGTGAGCCTCAAGGTCTGTGGCCCGATTCTTGCAGTGACCCTGGTAGTGGGGGTTGCGATCAGCATCTTGCAGGCGGCGACGCAGGTCCAGGAGATGACCCTGACCTACGTGCCGAAGATGATTGCGGTGGCAGTGCTGCTGACGGTGCTCGGACCGTGGATGCTGCACGTGCTGACCGACTACAGCGCGGACCTGATTGGGCATCTGGAGCGCTACGCTCACTAGGCTCCGGACCGAAGTCGGCCTGGTCTGCCACCCGTTCACCCGGCTCGCCGACCCTCTATCCCGCACCCGGAGTCGCCACTCGTCCTATGCTTGCCCCCCTTCAGGATCTCGTCGCCCTGGTCTTGCCCTATGCTCTGCCGACTGCGCGGGCAGTGGGTGTGGTTGCCTTCCTGCCCGGCCTGGGTGGCGAGAGGGTGCCCCCGATGGTGCGTCTGGCGATTGCCGGCGGTGTCTCGCTGCTAACAGTCTCAGCAATGCGACCGCAGACCCATGCTCCGGAGAACCCGGAAGCGTACATGCTGGCGCTGGTCTCCGAGTTGGCCCTGGGGCTGATCGTGGGTTGGTGTGTGACGGTGCTGCTGGAAGCTGCACGCTGGGCCGGTGAGCTGCTGGATGTGCAGGTCGGGTTCCGCATGGGCGAGACCCTCGACCCGATCTCGGCGCACAGCGGGGCGCCGCTTGCGCAGTTGTACTACCTGACGGCTTTCACGTTCTTCTTCGTGATGGACGGTCACCACTGGGTTCTGGCGGCCCTGGGTCGGAGTCTCGAGCGAATCCCTCCGGGACAGGTCAGCTTCAGCTCTTCCGCCCTGTCCCTGCTCCTGGGCTGCCTCACCAGCTCCATGGACATCGCGGTCCGCCTGTGTGTGGCGGGTACGACGGCGATGCTTCTCGCGGACCTGGCGCTGGCTGTGGTCGGCCGGCATGTTCCGCAGATGAACGTATTCCTGGTTGGGATCCCGGTGAAGGTCGGCGCGGGGCTGCTGGTACTGGCCGTCAGCGCTCCGCTGCTGGCCTGGGGACTCGGACAACTGATCACCGACCTGCGCGACTATGTTGGAGCGCTCTTGGGGACCGGCTGAGGCCCGATCAGCGGAGAGGTCGGAAGCTGCCTGAAGGACAGGTGCCAGGGCGAGCATGGCTGATGACAACCGCACAGAGCAAGCTACTCCGCGCAAGCGTGAGAAGGCCCGGGAGGAAGGTCGCGTCGCCATCAGTCGCGACCTCACTGCCGGGCTCGCCTTCGGTGCTGCCGCCCTGGTGGCGCAGGCCCTCTGGCCACGTGCCGGCAAGGAGTTTGCACGGATCAGCCAGTGGACCTTCACCCTGGCAGGAGCTCGTGACCTGGACGCTCACTGCCTGACGCAGATGGCCCAGGCCTGGGGGACGATATGGACCGGACTCGTTCTGCCCGTTGTGGCGTCGTCGCTGGTGACGGGGCTGGTGGTTGGCATGGGGCAGACGCGCATGCTGTTCGCGCTCAAGGTGCTGCAGCCCCGCCTGGATCGCTTGAGCCCCGTGGAAGGCATGAAACGCCTGGTTTCCGTGCAGGGGTTGGCGGAGGCGGCCAAGAGCGGGCTCAAGATCCTGCTGGTCCTGGGATCGGCGGCGCTGCTCCTGTGGGCTCGTCGGAGCGACTTCGCGAGGCTGTCTGACTGCAGCCTCAAGGCTGGCACCGGGCTGGCGACCAACCTGGTGTTCTCCCTGCTGAAGCGCTGCGCCGGTGCCCTGATCCTGATAGGGATCGCCGACTACGCCTTCCAGTGGTGGCAATATGAGCGCTCGCTGCGGATGTCGCGCCAGGAGCTGATCGACGAGTACAAGCAGTACGAGGGCGACCCGAACATGCGGGCGCGCCGGAAGTCGATGCGGCGGAACATGCTCCAGCAGGGGATCTCGCGAGAGATGAAGCAGGCGACGGCGGTGGTGGTCAACCCGACTCACCTGGCGGTCGCGCTGTGGTATGAGCCTGGGATGATTGCCCCGCGAGTCGTCGCCAAGGGCCGGCTTGAACTGGCGCGGCGGATCGTGCAGATTGCTCAGCGCCAGGGCATCCCGGTGGTACAGAACATCCAGGTCGCGCGCAGCCTGTACAAGACCACGCGACTGGGCGACTACGTGCCGGGGCCGCTGTATCAGGCAGTGGCAGAGGTCCTCGCCGGAATCTACCGTCGTCGTCAGGAGCGGCTGGCACGTCAGGCGCTCTACTCTCAAGCACGCTCGCGGCCCTAAGGCCCGGGCACAAGCCCTCTAGGCGACTGGCAACCTACGGCTTCGGAGGCCGGCTTCATGATCGTCCTGCGGCGTCTCGCGCAGCAATCGGATGTTCTGATGGCAGTCGGCGTAATCGGGCTGGTCGGGATGCTGGTGATCCCGCTACCGCCGGTGCTGCTTGATGTGCTGCTGACGATCAACATCGGCATGGCACTGTGCATTCTGCTGGTGTCGATGTACGTGGAGAAGCCTCTGGACTTCGGGGTCTTCCCCTCGCTGCTCCTCGTGGCCACGCTATTCCGCCTGGCACTGAACGTCTCCTCGACGCGACTGATCCTGCTCCACGGCGCCGCCGGAAAGGTGATTGAGGCCTTCGGGAGGTTCGTGGTTGGCGGCGACATCGTGGTGGGCCTCATCCTGTTCCTGATCCTGGTGGTGATCCAGTTCGTAGTCATCACCAACGGTGCTCAGAGGGTTGCTGAGGTGGCGGCCCGCTTCACCCTCGACGAGATGCCCGGCAAGCAGATGAGTATCGACGCCGACCTGAATGCGGGGCTGATCGGTGAGGCCGAGGCCAAGGCACGGCGTCGTGATATGGAACGCGAAGCCGACTTCTACGGCGCCATGGACGGTGCGAGCAAGTTCGTGCGCGGGGATGCCATCGCCGGGATCATCATCGTGGTCATCAACCTTCTCGGCGGGATCATCCTGGGTGCGGTCAAGCTCGGGCTTCCCATCGGCGAGGCCGTTCAGCGGTTCTCCCTGCTGACCGTGGGCGACGGGCTAGTCAGTCAGATCCCGGCCCTGCTGGTCTCGACGGCAACGGGTCTGGTGGTCACCCGGGCGGCCTCAGAGGACAACCTTGGTGCCGAGGTCTGCGGGCAGTTGGTCGCGCAGCCAAGGGCGGTGCTCATCGTCGGGGTCGTGCTCGTGTGTTTCAGTCTCGTTCCCGGATTGCCGAGCGCCGCCTTCGTGACGGTCGGAGGGGCGGTCTGCGCAGTCGCCTGGTATCTCCTGCGTAAGCGCCCCGAGGCTGAGACGGAGGTCGCTGCAGCGACAGAGGCCGGTACGAACTTCGAGCCGTCGCCGGTCGATGATCTGATCCAGGTCGATCGACTGTGCCTGCGGATTGGCTACGGACTGCTGTCGCTCACCGACCCGGAGAGCGGCGAGTTGCTCGACCGCATTGCAGGCGTCCGCAAGCAGATCGCGCAGAACCTGGGGCTGGTGGTTCCGCCTGTGCGGGTACGTGACGACATGACTCTGGGGCCGCATGAGTACGTGATTCGCATTAAGGAAGCCGAGGCCGGTCGCGGGAAGTTGAGGCCGCCGATGATGATGGCGCTGAGCCCGAGTCCGGAGCCGCCGACCATCCCGGGTGAGGACACCCTCGAGCCTGCCTTTGGGCTGCAGGCAAAGTGGATTCGGCAACAGGACGCCACCCTTGCCGAGGCACGCGGGTACACGGTGGTTGATTGTGCGACCGTCATCGCCACGCACCTCAGTGAGGTCATCAAGCAGCGAGCGGCCGACCTGCTGAGTCGCCAGGACGTGCAGAACATGATTGATGCCCTGCGCGAGCGTGAGCCGTCGGTGGTGAACGACACAGTGCCCGACCTGGCCTCCGTGGGACAGGTTCAGCAGGCTCTTCGCGCTCTGCTGGCCGAGGGCGTTCCAGTACGTGACTTCTCGACAATCCTCGAATCCGTGGGCGATGGTCTGCGGGCGACCCAGAACCTCGACGACGCGGTGGAGGTGTGTCGCCTCTCGCTGTCGCGCGTGATCTGTAGCCGATACCTGAGCAGCGACGGGTCCCTCCGGGCCATCACCGTGCACCCCGACCTGGAGCGGCAGTGCGTGGAGTCGACCTTCGTCACGACTCAGGGCCCGGTCTGTGGGCTGCAGGTCGGGCTGGCCATGCGTCTGCTCACCCAGGTACGTGACCTTGCCGAGGCGGCTATGCGTGCGGGGCACCAGCCGGTGCTGCTTACCTCCCCTCAGGCCCGGCGACCGGTGCGCCTGCTGACGGCCCGTGACTTCGCCGGCATCCCCGTGGTCTCCCACGCCGAGGTTCCACCCGACCTTGAGGTGCAGGTGATCGGGCAGCTTGCCCTTCAGGCCGAGCTGAGCGCTGCCTGATCTTCACGAGGCGCCTGCGCAGTGCGGCGTCGCTGGATCAGGCACGGCGATTGCAGAAAGGGTAGCCGGGATACCCGCCGCCTGACCGCCTTCCTGATATGCAAGGAGATTCCGTGCTCCCCTCCGAGGCTTCGCAAGTGACGGACGAGATGATGGCAGCCGTGGAGCGCTGCGCCCCGGCAGTGGTCGCCGCGATGGCACGAGGCAGTGACTGCCTGGCTGCCGGCACCGACCGTGAGAGCCTGGTCGGACAGCTCCTTCTGAAGGTGGCGGAGCGCGCCTGCTCCGAGCACTGGCCCGCAGAGGGCTATGAGCGGCGAGCCGAGACCCTGACGCTGGAGTACCTCGGCGCCGACCTTCAGGACGGGCTCGGTGCGCTGGGGTCCGTGAGGCTGGTCGGAGTGCAGCCAACGCCACAGATGCGAAGCCGTGTGCTGTCTGTGCTCGAAGAGCTGGACACGCTGCGCCTGCAAGTTCTCGCCCTGCTGCTGCAGGAGGAGCTGAGCCTGGCAGAGACAGCCCAGGTGCTGGGGATCGCGCCGGAGCAGGTCCGGGAAGAGTGCCTTCGCGTGCTGGAACAGATCTGCGAGATTGTGGGCGCTGCGGAGGACCGGCGCTAAGAGCACTGGGCCGAAGCTGCCACGCGGCAACCCAAGAGCACCCGTTTCCGGAAAGCCTGAGGTGACCAAGATCATGCTGCGCGAAGTCTACCGATCCGCGGCCACGATGTTCTCCGAGCTCCTGCGCCAGGATGTGCATGCCCACAACCTTGCCAACGTCGACACCACTGGTTTCAAGCGCTGCATCGCCCGAGCTGTGACGGGAGGAAACCCACAGAACCAGACGGTGGTCTCCCAGAGCGTGGACCTGCGCCCGGGTGAGGTGAAGCAGACCGGCAGCGCCCTGGATGTGGCCCTGCGCAGTCGGGGCTACTTCGTCGTCGACACCGGCGCGGGGCGACTGTACACCCGGAACGGGCATTTCACGCTCAACAGCCAGGGCTACCTGGTCACGACGGGCGGCTACCGGGTCTTGGGCACGCAGGGCCCCATGAGGCTGACGGGCAGCGACACGCTCATCGCCGAAGACGGAACCGTGTATAGCGACAAACAGCGTGTTGACCGTCTGCTGGTGGTGGACTTTCCGGCCCAGTCTGCCCTGAGCCATCGGGCGGGCTCAGCGATGACCGGCTCGCAGGGCGCTGTGCCGGTCGGTACGACCTCGGTGATGCAGGGGGCAGTGGAAGGCTCGAATGTGGACCCGGTGGTGGAGGTGGTGGCCATGACCGACGGCTACCGGCTCTACGAGGCCAATGCACGGGCCATCAATGCCGCCGACCAGAGTCTTGGCAAGCTCATCGAAGCTACCACCGCGTAGCAAGGCAAGAGACTCGGACGTTGCGAGACGGATAGGCAGGCACGGCACGGCAATTGCTACTCGGCTAGAGGGTGGCGGTGACGCCTCGGGAGGTCTGCCGCCACCAGACAGAATCAGATTGAGGTGACTGGGACATGATGCGCTCCCTGTGGTCGGCTGCAACGGGAATGATTGCTCAGCAGTTGAACGTGGACACCATCGCCAACAACCTCGCCAACGTGAACACGGCGGGCTACAAGAAGATGCGGGTCGATTTCCAGGATCTGATGTACCAGACGCTGCGGATGCCCGGGAGCCCTTCGACGCAGAGCGTGCAGCTCCCGACCGGGCTGCAGGTAGGTCTGGGGACGAAGGCCGCCGCCACCGTCAAGAACTTCGAGCAGGGGACCTTCGAGCAAACCGGCAACAAGCTGGACCTCGTGATTGAGGGCAACGGGTTCTTTCAGGTCACGCTCCCGTCGGGGCAGGTCGCGTACACCCGTGCCGGCGCCTTCAAGATGGACGCCGACGGCAACGTGGTGACCTCCGACGGCTACCTGCTGGAGCCGCCCATAGCCATTCCCTCCGATGCCACCGACATCTCCGTGATGAACGACGGCACCGTGGCCGTGATGTCTCCGGGCAGCACTGAGCCGAAGACGGTCGGGACGATTCAGCTTGCCGTGTTCCCCAATCCCGCCGGGCTATCCAACCTCGGCCACAACCTCTACACCGCCACGGCAGCCTCCGGAGCCGCGAAGACCGCCAATCCAGGTCTCGAGGGAACCGGCACGATCAGCCAGGGAGTGCTGGAGCTGTCGAACGTCCAGGTCGTGGAAGAGATGGTCAACATGATCGTCGCCCAGCGGGCCTACGAGGCGAGTTCGCAGGCGATCAAGACGGCTGACCGGATGCTCGAGACCGCCAACAACGTCCAACGCTAACGACCGATAGCTGCAGCTCCGCGCCGGCTACCGAGTCACTGAGGAGAAGGGCCATGCTCACCCTTGCACTGTTGATCGCGGCCTCCTGGGCCTGGGCGCAACCAGCTCCCGCGCCACAGTCCATCAGCTTCCGCACTGAGACGGAAGTGGTCGGCGAGGCTGCGACCCTGGGTGAGCTCGCCACCCTTGAGCCGCCGGAGGCCGCTACCGGACTTGCCTCGCTGGTGGTCGCTGCGGCGCTGTCACCGGGACAGTCACGGAGTCTGACCGCGGGCTACCTGCGGCTTCGACTCCGCCATGCCGGGCTCGACCTGACCAGCGTGCAGGTCACGTGTCCCGAGCGGGTCACGGTGTCGCGGAAGGCGGTTGCTGCACCACCGACTGCGGAGACGAAGGCGAGGACGACGCCTGCGGCACAGGTCCCAGCGTCGCAGGTGCTGCGTCCCGGGGCCAGAGTCACGCTGCTGGTACGCGCCGGAGGACTGACGGTGCAGACACCCGGTGAGTGCATGGAGACTTGTGTGGCCCTGGGGACCGGACGATTCCGCGTGATCGAGACCCGTGCGACGGTGTATGCGCGAGTCCTCGACGCCACTTCCGCTGAGGTGATCCGATGAATGCTCTTCGACGGGCTCAGACCGGCCTGATCCTGCTTGTCATACCGATGCTGCTACTGTTGGGCACTGCGGCGATCGTCTGCCGCGCCGATGGGGCGGGTCTGTTCGCCTCCTTGTATGGCGACCGAGTTGCCCGCGGGATCGGCGATACGCTGCACCTGGTGATCGTGGAAGCAACGAGCGCCAACATGAAGACCGACCAGACGACGCAGCAGAAGACCGCTTCGGATATCGCCGGCGGCACCGGGAAGCTGAGTTTCCTGAAGGCGCTGGGGTTCAGCGGGTCCACGGCGTCCTCGGCCTCGGGCTCCTCGGCACGTGGTGGGACGATGAACGCGCGGATGACGGTGCGGATCGCCGAGTTGACCGAGGCGGGCAACCTGGTGATTGAGGGTCAGCGCTCTGTGGTGGTCAACAACGACAAGGAGACCATCACGATCCGCGGCGAGGTCCGCGGCAAGGATGTGCGGCCGGACAACACGATCTACTCCTACGACCTGGCCAACGTGCAGATCACCTACGCCGGTAGCGACCCGCGCAAGCCCGCACGCAAGGTCGGTCTGATCACCCGCCTCATCAACCTGGTGTTCTGAGGGAAACCATGACGGGATACGCTTCGGGTAAGGCGCGCCATCCCCGGCAGACTGCACTGAGAGCGGTGTTCGTGCTATCGCTCCTCGCGGGGCTCTTGCCACAGACCGGGCAGGCTGTGCCCTCGACGGCGGTGCGCCTCAAGGACATCGCGACCCTGGTGGGCACAACGGGCCAGAAGCTGATGGGCTACGGCCTGGTCGTGGGTCTCGACGGCACCGGCGACTCTACGCAGTCTGTGCTGACCGCTCAGGCCCTGGCGAACATGCTGGAGCACTTCGACCTCCGACTGCAGCCGTCGGAGGTCACGACGGAGAACGTCGCCGCGGTGATGGTGACCGCAGCCTTGCCCGCCGTCGCAAGAGAGGGCGACCGGCTGGACCTGACGGTCGCCTCGGTTGGCGATGCGAAGAGCCTCTATGGCGGCATCCTGCTTCCAACCCCGCTGCGAGGCGACGACGGCAACGTCTACGCCCTCGGTCAGGGCGCCGTCTCTATTGGTGGGATGAACGCCAAAGCCGGCGGCCAGAGCGTGCAGAAGAACCATGCGCTGACAGGCCAGGCTCCGGCTGCGGGGACGGTGATCAAGGCGGTCCAGGGCACTCCCACGACCGATCGGCTGCAGTTCTCGCTGCGCGATCCGGACTTCACGACGGCTTCCCGGGTGGCGCAGGCGATCAACGCGCAACTGGGCACCAAGGGTGCTCGACCGGTCGGCCCCGAGTGCGTCGAGGTAGCTGTGCCGCAGGAGCGACGGGGCGACGTCGTCGGGCTGATCGCGGAACTGGAGAGCCTGTCGGTGGTCGGCGATACGGCGGCCCGAGTCGTAGTCAATGAGCGCACGGGCACGATCATCATCGGCGGAGATGTGCGCATCCTGCCGGTAGCAGTGGCTCACGGCGGCCTGACCATCACCGTCAGCAGCGGGTTTGAGGTCTCGCAGCCGCCGCCCTTCTCCGGGAGCACGACGGTACTCGAATCGGCAGCAGGCAAGGGGCCGACAGAAGACGCTGCAGCTACGCCTGCGGAAGTGGCCCCGAAGCCGACCGGGAGCACTGGAGTTGCGTCCGCGGCGAAGCCACCGACGACGACTCCTGACCTGCCGGGAGCCCGGACGGTCGTGACACCACGGACCGACCTGAAGGTCGAGGAGCCTGCGTCGAGCCTGGTTGAGCTGCACCCACAGACCCGGCTCAGCGATCTGGTGGAGGCACTCAACGGACTGGGCGTCAAGCCTCGTGACCTGGTGGCGATCCTGCAGGCGCTGAAGACCGCCGGGGCACTGCAAGCCGAACTGGTGCTCATGTAGCAGGTCTTGTCAGCTCGCGTTGTGATGTCGGTCGCCTCTCAGTTCCGCTCGGGGGATTTGCCATGCTCATCAACTCAGCCCGTTCCGCAGACTCTGTCCAGGCTTCGTCGAAGCCCGTGGATCAGCGACTCATGAAGGCCTGCCAGGGCTTCGAGGCCATCTTTCTGCGGCAGTTGCTCACGACCGCCCAGCCCGAGGGTGCAGCCTCGGGGCTCTTCGCGTCGGAAGCGGGCGACTCCGTGCTGAAGGACCTGCGCACGACTGCACTTGCCGATTCGCTCGCCCAGTCCGGGGGCTTCGGGATCGCCGGGTCGCTGTACAAGAGCCTCAGCCACCACGCGGGAGGCGTCTCCTCAGCGGCATACCGACACCTCGGCGGGGAGGAGAGGTAGAAGATGCGCGTGGACCCGAGGGGCCCTGTGCCCAGGCCGGACTACCCTTCGGCGGCGGTGTGCAAGCCAAAGGACGCCGTCCGTTCTCAGCAGGAGACGTCGGCTTGCACAACCGAGCTCAGTTACGAGGCACGGCTGTTCCTGCTGGTCGGCAAGGCGAGTGCTGCAGCCTCACGTCAGCGGGCTGCGAAGCTGGAGAGTCTGCACTCCCGAATAGCCGGGGGGACGTATTCGATCGACCGTGACAGTATCTGCGATGCGCTGCTTGGCGACACCAACCAGGGGGAAGCTCAATGTCTGCAGTTGACTACGGCACGCCGTTGACGGATTGCTCTGCACCGACGCTGCTCTATGCTCTGCGCTCCGAGACCGCCGACTACCGGCACTTTGTCGAGAGGCTGCGCACGCTACGCCGGCTCTTCGCCGATCACCAGTACGAGGCCGCCCAGGGGGCCTGCGACGGTCTTCTCTTGCTCGCACGCGACCTCGAGCGAGATGCGGTGGAGCGGCATGACCTGGCCGTAGAACTCAAGGTTGGGGAAACAGGTGCCGAGGAGTATAGCAACCCGGAAGTGGCCGAGGTCTGGGCCGGTCTGCTCGAAGCGCAGATGCTGGCACGCAGTGAGCTGGTAACAGCCCTGGAGATCATCGGCGATCTTCGGGCGCACACTACGGCTCTCCGGCTGGCCCTGCGCGCAACTAGGCCGGGTACTTACGACAGCCAGGGCAACCGCGAATAGCGCTTGAGGAACAGACAACCAGGTAGCCGCCCCTCGGCTTGCCCGGGTAAGCGAGGAAGAGACCGTGAGCCTTCGTGCACTGGAGATCGCACGCTCCGCTATCGTGGCTCGACAGACTGAGATCGAGATGATCGGCCACAACGTTGCCAACGCTCAGACGCCCGGCTACTCGCGTCGCGCGGTCCTGGTTGCCTCGGTGCCCGGTGAGACGGGCTCCCCGGCAAACCACAGCGGTCTGGGCGTCGAAGTGACCGGCGTCCGGCGTCTGGGGAACGGCCTGCTCCGGACTCAGGTGGATCTGGAGACCGGGAAGCTCGGCCGCGAGACCGTGCTCTCGAACACCCTGAAGGACATTGAGGAAGTGGCGGCAGGCACCGACGGCCAGGGGCTGGTCACGCAGCTCAATGCCTTCTTCGACGCCTTCAGCCAGGTCGCAGCAGACCCGGCCGCCACCTCGCAGAGGCACGAGTTGCTGGCCGCGGCAGAGAGCCTGTGTGATGCCGTCGGCGAGATGGACGCCGGGCTCCGGGATGCCCTGAGCACCACTGATTCGCAGCTCGTGGCAGGGGTCAAGCGCGTCAATCAACTCGCAGCGCAGGTGGCACAGCTCAACACGAGCATCGGGCTGGCCGGAGGAGAGGACCAGGCGCTCGACCTGGTCGAGCAGCGCGATTCGGCTGTGCGCGAGTTGTCTCAGCTCTGCGGCAGCGTCGCAGTCGGGCGCGAGCCCGGACAAGTTGACGTTCTGATCGGTGGCCATCCGCTGGTCCAGGGGGCGGTCGCCTCGGAGCTGGAGCTCACGACGGTCGCGAGCGACATCGCGGGGTGCGCACCCTATCACGCGATCAGCTTCAGAGGCCAGCAACCTCCTGACGGGCTTGGGGGAGAGCTGGCCGGACGAGTCGAGGCCCGCTCGGAACTGCTCAAGCCCGCGCTGGAGAGCCTCAGCTCACTGGTGTCGGATTTCGCCCAGGCAGTCAACACGCAGCACAGGGCGGGCTACGACCTGGACGGATCGGCCGGCCTGGATCTCTTCACCTATGACGTCGACACACCGGCGCAGACCCTGGCTCTGAACTCGGCGATTGCGGGCGACACTGACAAGATCGCTGCGGCTGACAAGCCCGGTGAATCGGGGAATGGTGCGAACGCTACCGCGCTGGAGGCCCTGCGGAACTCAGCAGGGATCGTGCAATCCCACATCCAGTATCTGGGCACTCTGGGGACAGACGTCCAGTCGGCTCGGTCACGCTGCGAGGGTCGGCAGGCGGTCATCGACTCCCTCGATGCGCGCTATCAGGAGGTCGCCTCCGTATCTCTCGATGAGGAGGCGCTCCGACTTGGTGAGGCGCAGCAGGGGCTCACGGCGGCCCAGCGCGTCGTGCAGACGGTCCTGACCATGATTGATGACCTCCTGCGTCTGTAGCAGGCCCGTCGGAGTCGCAGCCAGTCGCTACCCACAGGAGCTTTGGCGATGAGAATCGGCACCCGCAGCTTCTTCGATCAGATGTCGGCTACCGTGACCCGGCTGCAGACTCAGTTGGGCGATCTGAACGTGTCCATGTCCTCGGGGAAGCGTGTGAGCAAGCCCTCGGACGATCCTCTCGACGCGGTGCTCGTCGCGCAGGTCAACACGGAGCTTTCTACAGCCAAGACGCGCGCTGAGGTGTTGAGTGGCGGCGTTGCCATGCTGCGAGAGGCTGATGGAGCGTTGAGCCAGATCTCGGACGCACTCCAGGGCGCGATCCAGTCCGCCTCCACCTCGCTGCAGGCAACCTCGCAGGGCCAGTCACAGCTCGCGGCCTGCGCAGTCGAGATCAGGTCCTATGCGCAGTCGATCCTCACGGCGGCGAACACGAAGTCGGGTGACCGCTACCTGTTCGGCGGGTATCAGGACCGCCAGACGCCCTTCGTGGGTGGAGCTCTGAGCACCACCTACGCGGGTGACTCGAACCAGATGACCGTTCCGCTGGGGAACGGTCGGACGTGCCCGATTGCGGTGCCCGGCGACCAGGTGCTGAACTACAAGAACTCCTCGGGCACGCGCGCGGTGGACGCCGTCGACGCCGACGTTTTCACGGCCCTGGAGAGCCTTGCGTGTGCGGTGGAGACCGGCGACAGCGGAGCCGTGCGCCAGCGTCTCGACGACATGCAGGCTCTGCGGAGCAATGTCGTGCAACTTCGCGGCGCCGTCGGCTCCTGGGACGTGCGGCTGCAGGCCAGCCAGGACGCACTGGAGGACGCCAGGCTGCGGTACCAGGAGATCCTCGCGGACCGTGAGAGCATCGATCTCGCCGCCGGGGTCACCGAGTACGCTGCCCAGGAGACAGCCTACAAGGCGACGCTGAGCGTCCTCGGGCAGATTCTACAATTGCCGACGCTTTTCGATCTGACGGGCTAGAGCGGCGAGAGTACCAAAGGGCCAAGGGCCGTGGAGGTAGACAATGCAGTTGCTTTCCCCACGATGTGGACTCCTGGAGTGCGCGGAGTCCGATGCTCTCCATGTGGCGGAGGGGATCGCTCCCTTCGACAGGGCGACGCGTTATGTAATGGTGGCACGGGAGGAGGAATGGCCCTTTGCGTGGCTGCAGAGCCTTGACGAGCCGGCCCTGGCCTTCGTTGTCGCACCCCTCGAGATGCTCTTCCCGGATCGTGCCGAGGAGGCCCTCTGTGCCTATGCAAAAGGTGAGGAGGCCTGCAACAGTTCCCTCCTCGCCGCCTATGGCATCGTTGTCCTCGACCGAGACCCGGCCAGGCTGACCATCAATCTTCTGGCGCCGCTGGTCGTCGACTTCGAGCGAAAGCGGGCACGGCAGATCATCCTTGACGGGCCGCTGGAGCAGACTCGCGAGTTGCTGGAACCCGCTCTGCGATCCCTGGCTCACGCATGACGGACGGCGTGTGCCTTGCTTGAGGCTCATGATGCTGGTGCTCACACGGACAGCAGGCGAGGAAATATGTATCGGCCCGGACATCCGCGTGCGAGTGCTTTCGCTGCGCGGAGGTCAGGTGCGTCTGGGCATTGAGGCACCCGGTGAAGTCACGATTCACCGGGCTGAGCTGGTGGAGGCTGTGTCGCGGCAGAATGCGGCAGCGAGTCAGCCGGATGCCGCCGTTCTCGACCTCGTGACGCGCTCGGCCCAGGCTCACGCTCGCCCCGAGTCCTGACCTCGCGCCCTTCCCCGGATAGTCCCTCCGAGTGGTTTACCTCACCGTTACATTCGAGCCGTCAAGCGCAGAGACCTCAGGCCGATGTGAGTAGTGCGCACACCCGCAGGGCGGTTCGGCAGCCGGTTGCAGTCGCCACCGTCCCTGCACACCCCGGGGAGCTAGGCCAGCACCCACAACAGGCAAGCATGGAAGCTGCCTGCAGGCGGCCGGAGGATTCGGCCACCTCTTCAAGGAGGAAACGACCAGATGTCTCTCACCCGTATCAACCACAATATCACTGCCATGAACGCTCAGCGGAACCTGTCCTTGAACACCAATCGGGTCGGTCAGAGCATGGAGCGGCTGAGCTCCGGTCTGCGGATCAACCGCGCTGCGGACGATCCGGCCGGACTGGTGATGTCCGAGACCCTGCGAGCTCAGATCTCCGGTATGGACGTCGTGCAGCAGAACGTATCGGAAGGCGTCAACCTGATCAAGACGGCAGAGGGCGCGCTCACCGAGGTCAACTCCCTGCTACGGCAGATCAACGACCTGGCGCTGGACTCGGCGTCGAACAGCACCAACACGGCGGACACCCGGTCGGCTCTGCAGCGACAGGTTGAGTCCGCGCTGAACACCATCAACAAGATCGCCAACAACACCAAGTACGCCGGGCTGAACCTGCTTGACGGTAGCGCAGGCACCGCCGCGACAACGCTGGACACGACCAACATCGCCTCAGCCCAGCTCAGTTCCTCGGCGGCCGCAGGCTATGCCAGCGTGAACGTGACGAGCGCCGCGACCAAGGCGTCCCATGATGGCACCAACACTTACGCCACCGCAGCCACTGCGCTCGACAACGCGGGCACAATCACCATCAACGGCACCTCCATCGGCACCTTCGCCACCACCGACAAGGTCCAGACGGTCGTTGATGCCATCAACGCAAAGACGGGCCAGACCGGTGTGACAGCCACCTGGGACACCGACCATGTCCAGCTCGACCAGGCCGGCTTCGGCAGTGACAAGGGCATCATCTACGTGGAGACTGCCGACGTCCTCAACGGCGGGTCGACCGCTGTGAAGTATGGCACCGATGCTGCGGCGACGGTCACGGGAGGCGCTGCAGGGACCTACAATCAGGGCAAGGGCCTGCAACTGAAGGACGCCGCCGGCGACATCATCAACCTCACGGCGGCCGGCAACTCGGTTGCCAACCATGCGAATGCCGTCTACGTGACCCAGGGCAGTGTGTCCTTCCAGATCGGCCTGACGGCCAGCGAGACAGCGAGTACCACGATCTCGAGTTGCACGGCAACGGCGCTGGGGATCAACGGCACGGACATCGCGACGGTTGCCGGGGCCCAGACCGCTCTGACGGCTATCGCCGATGCCATCAAGAACGTCAGCTCGCTGCGAGGCCAGCTCGGAGCCTTCCAGTCCAACGAACTCGAGGCGCAGGGCCGCTCACTGGCCACCGCTCGCGAGAATCTGGCAGCCTCTGAGAGCGCCATCCGCGACACGGACTTCGGCGAGGAGATGGCCGAGTACTCGACGGCTCAGATCCTGGTACAGTCGGCCACTGCCTTCCTGGCGCAGGCGAACTCACTGCCGCAGAACGTCCTGCAGCTCATCCAGGGCTAGACGGCCGCGAGACTCGCGAACCGCATCAAGTGACGAAAGACGCCCGCAGGGAGCTTCCCTGTGGGCGTCGCTCTTTACCTGCCGGTCGCCGTGCAGGCGGCGAGACGGCGCGGGTGCTGTAAACTGCACCGATTGGTCTTGGAATGAGGGGTGGTTCTGTTGTATAGTAGCAAACCGTGGTTCCCTGTACCTGTGTAGGGCGGTCCTCGCCTTCACAGGCAGGAGTCTCAAGAGGAGAAGGGTATGCTGATGAAACGACGCGGCTTTACACTGATCGAGTTGCTGGTTGTTATCGCCATCATCGCGATTCTGGCGGCAATTCTCTTCCCGGTGTTCGCGCGAGCACGCGAGAAGGCCCGGCAGTCGTCGTGCTCCAGCAATCTCAAGCAATTGGCTCTTGGCGTAATGATGTACGCTCAGGACTACGACGAGAAGCTTTGCCCCCGGTACTATCGGTACAACCCGGCCGTCCCGGGTGGCGGCAACTGGCTTGACACCTTCGTGCAGCCCTACATCAAGAACACGCAGGTCTGCCTGTGCCCGAGCACCAGCTCCAAGTCCTACGGTTTCAACGCCGACTATCTTGACTGGCAGCCGCTGGCCAATATCCTGTCCCCGTCGGAGACGGTGATGGCCTGCGACATCAAGAAAAACGCGGCCGGCGTGTACGGTGACATCCACTGCCGGAAGCCGTCGACCTTCACGCCGAGTACCGTGCCCGCCAACGACGAGGATGACTTGGCGGTCGCCAGCGATCCGGCGAACTCCCCGCGGGCTCGTGGCGTGCACAACGGCGGCGCGAACATCGCCTTCGTCGATGGTCACGTCAAGTGGATGAAGACCACCTCCTTCTACTATGGTCAGAATCCAGTCGATCTGTACTTCGACCGCAACTAGCAGCGTCGGTCGTAAGGGTGCATCTTCAGACCCCGCCTTCGGGCGGGGTCTTTTTTTGGTGCGTGACTGCGGGGCAAGACTGAGGTATAGTGAAAATCTCCTGTAGGTGTCGTTGGTGAGGGCCTCGTACCTGACCCCGACGCAGACGGCGACCTCGTACAGTCGGCTGCTGCTCTCCTGGCGCAGGCAGACCCGCCGCAGAGTGTCTTGCCGCTGGTTCGCGGCTGGACAGCCGCAAGGCTGTTCGGTGCCGTCAACCGTCAAGCGCGCCCGCAGGAGAGGCCCTGCGGGCGATTCCGTAACCGCGAGAGCACTGGCGGAGCCCGCAAGAGAAGACCCCCAGAGCGTATGGGGGCACAGCATCCTGCAACTGTGGCGGGTGGGTTCCGCTCCCACGGGCAGGAGTCGCAAAAGGAGACGAGTTCGCCGATGAAACGACATGGCTTTACGCTTATCGAGTTGCTCGTGGTAATCGCCATCATCGCAATCCTCGCGGCAATCCTCTTCCCGGTGTTCGCGCGAGCCCGCGAGAAGGCCCGGCAGTCATCGTGCTCCAGCAACCTGAAGCAGCTGGCGCTCGGAGTGGAGATGTACGCTCAGGACTACGACGAGAAGCTGTGCCCGCGGTACTATCGCTACAACCCGTCCACTCCCGGCGGCGGCACCTGGTGTGACACCTTCGTGCAGCCCTACATCAAGAACACGCAAGTCGTGCTCTGCCCCAGCACCAACAGCAAGTCCTACGGCTACAACATGGACTACCTGGACTGGCAGGCCCTGGCGAGCATCCAGAGCCCCTCGGAAACGGTCATGATCTGCGAGATCAAGAAGAACAGTACCGGCGCCTACGGTGATGTATGCGTTCGCAAGCCCTCTGTTTTCGGCACTCCGCCGGCCGTGCCGACCAACGACGAGGATGACTTGGCGGGCAGCAGCGATCCCACCTACTCCCCGCGTGCTCGTGGCGTGCACAACGGCGGCTCGAACATCGCCTTCGTCGATGGTCACGTCAAGTGGATGGAGACCAGCGGGTTCTACTATGGTCAGAACCCCACGGACCTGTACTTCGACCGCAACTAGCAGCGCTGTCCCTGGTTGCGCCCATCGAGACCCCGCCTTCGGGCGGGGTCTTTCTTTTGTGCCGGTCTTGCTCCACTCAAGACACTGTCTGCGGGTGCCGCTAAGGTACCGGGAAGCTGCTTCAGGGATGAGTGCCTGATGCTGGGGGTAACAATCAGGGTCAGGCAAGGAGGACTATCCTGGACAGGGAGGAATAGTCTTTCCGGACCTGTGATGGGGCGGGCGTCGCTTCCGCAGGCAGTAGCGCTACGATATGGGAGAGTTGCCGATGAAACGCCATGGTTTCACGCTCATCGAGTTGCTGGTTGTCATCGCCATCATCGCGATTCTGGCGGCCATCCTGTTTCCGGTTTTCGCCCGGGCACGAGAGAAGGCGCGGCAGTCATCGTGTTCCAGCAACCTCAAGCAGTTGGCTCTCGGTATCATGATGTATGCGCAGGACTATGACGAGAAGCTGTGCCCACGGTACTACCGCTATAACCCCGCTGTTGCAGGCGGCGGCAACTGGTGCGACACCTTCGCGCAGCCCTACGTGAAGAACATCCAGATCGTCTACTGCCCGAGCACCAACGCAAAGTCCTACGGTTACAACATGGACTACCTGGACTGGCAGCCGCTGGCCAACATCCAGTCGCCATCGGAGACGGTCATGATCTGCGACGTCAAGCAGTGCTTGACCGGCTGGGACCTGAGCGTCCGCAAGCCCTCGATCTTCGGCTCACCGGTGCCGATGCCCGCGAACGACGAGGATGCCAACGCCGTCAGCACGGACCCGCCCTACTCTCCGCGGGCTCGTGGTGTGCACAACGGCGGCGCCAACGTTGCCTTCGTCGACGGCCACGTCAAGTGGATGAAGACCAGTTCCTTCTACTACAGCCAGAACCCCACCGACCTGTGGTTTGACCGCAACTAGCAGCGTCGGTCGCAAGGGTGCATCTTCAGACCCCGCCTTCGGGCGGGGTCTTTTTTTGTGGCCTTGCTGAGGCGGGGTCAAGAGGAGCGCCGCGGATGCCGATGTCAACAAGGAGACCGTGCTCCCTGGGCGACTGGGAGTACGCTTCTCACGTTCACCGGGGGCGGTGGACCTGATGGCAGGTTCGGCAGACTTGGTTGCAGGTCTCCCTGGGCCTGACTGTAGGTCGTCTCTTGAAGGAGGTTGGCATTCGTGTCAAGCAGTGTTGCGGGGATCACTACTACCATCAGTAACGTCAGCGGCACTACGTACCTCGACGGTCTTGCCTCCGGCCTCGACACCACCAGTATCATCGATCAGCTCGCGGAGATTCAGAGCAAGCCGATCAAGCGGCTGGAGGCACGGAAGACAGCGCTGCAGGAGAAGCTGGCGGCGTACCAGTCGATCAACGCCTCCCTGGGAGCACTGCAGTTGGCTGCCAAAGACCTGGCCACACCCTCACAGTTCCTGACACGTGGGGCCACCGTGTCGGGATACAGCACCGGTACGGCCCCGCTGGCGGTGTCTGCATCCTCCGAGGCACGGACAGGAACCCACCAGGTAGTTGTCGAGCAGTTGGCCCAGGCGCAGCGAGTGCTCTCAGGAGCCGGCGCAGTGGCAGACGCCGATGCTGCCCTGAACGCGGCCGGAGACCTGCGCATCAACGGGAAGACTGTGTCACTGACGGCCGGCGACACACTCAAGGACCTGCGCGACAAGATCAACGCGGCGGGTGCGGGAGTCGATGCGGACGTCATCCAGGTGGCAGAGGGCGATGCTCGTCTGGTGCTTACGGCCCAGCAGCCGGGAGTCGAGAACTCCATCGACCTGGTAGACGGGACGGGAAGCAACCTGCTCCAGAAGCTCGGACTGGTCAGCGCAGAAGCTTCTCTGAAGCACCCACTTGCGGGCGATGCTTCGGCCCAGTCTGACGGCGTCGCGAACTCGGCGCTGGACGTTGCAGTGGCCCTGGGCCTCACTATCCCGCCGGCGGGGACGGTGCTGATTGCCGGAGTGAGCCTCACCCTTGACCTGGGCTCGGACAGCCTCGAGGACCTCCGCGACCGCATCAACCAGAGTGAGGAACTGCAAGCCCAGGGCGTGAGTGCCAGCGTGGTCTCGGAGGAGGCTGGCGGAAAGACCCAGTACCGGCTCCAGATCGACAAGGCGGAGGGGACGCTGACACTGACGGACGACAACAACGTGCTGTCCACCCTGGGGCTGGTGCAGCACAGCATCGCGAACGAGCAGCAGGCTGCCTGTGATGCCCGGATCCGCGTCGACGGCGTGACCGTGACGCGTTCGACGAACTCGATGGACGACGTGATTGACGGCCTCAGCATCGAGCTGACGAGGGCGGCACCTACGGAGACGCTGACGCTGACTGTCGCTCAGGACACGACCTCTGCGCTCAGGAAGGTCCAGTCCTTTGCCTCCGCCTACAACAGCCTCATCGACCAGATCGCCTCGGCGCAGGCGTACGACACGGAGACCGAGAGCGGTGGCGTTCTTTTCGGCGACGCAGCCATCCTGAACCTTGAGTACGGGCTGCGCGGCACCATCAGCAACCCCATCGCGATGTCAGCGACGACCTCAGACACCCTCGCGTCGATCGGGATCACCACGGATGCCCACGACCGGCTCGTGCTGGAAACGGCGAAGCTCACGCAGGTGCTGACGGAGGACCCGAGTCGAGTGGGAGGGCTCTTCGGGCTGGAGGCCGAGTCGGACAGCCCGCAGATCGAGTTCATCTCCTCGACCCGTGCCACGGCGACAAGCGATGCCTCGGGCTACCTGGTTCACATCACGCAGGCGGCTGAGCGTGGCACGGCCTCCTCGCGCGAGTATGCAGCCGGTGCGACACTCACTGCCACCGAGACGCTGACCTTTGACGGCACCTCGCCGGTGACGCTGGAGGCGGGGATGACGCTGCGGGAAGCTGCAGATCGGCTGAACGGCTGGTTCCAGACTTACGGCTCTGCCTACGAGGCCACCGTCGTTTCGGAGGGTGGACACGAGCACTTGCAGATACAGCATGAGCAGTACGGGTCCGCCTACGCCGTGGTGATGTCCTCCTCGCTGGATGACGGGGCCGGAGGCACGGGTCTCGGCGGTGCGACAGCGGGGTCGACAGAGACGTACTGGGGCAAGGATGTGGCGGCGACGATCAACGGCGAGGCGGCGACCGGCAGGGGACAGGTGCTCACCGGCGACAGCGGCAATGCCACCACTGACGGGCTGACGCTGAAGATCACGACAACCGAGTCGGGAGTCGACCTGGGGCGAGTCAGCGTAAGCAAGGGTGCTGCGAGACGGCTGAGCGAGTACATCTCCTTCGCGCTGGACACGGAGACCGGCTCGATCACCCAGGGTGCCGAGAGCCTCACCAAGAGCATGGAGAGCATCGACGACGACATCGACACCGTCGAGGGTCGCGTGCAGCGCTACAGGGACAAGATGCAAGCGAAGTTCCAGACGATGGAGACCGCACTGGCCAAGGCCCAGGCTTTGCAGCAGTACATGAGCGGGCAGATCTCTGCCTTTACCTCAAGTAAGGACTGATAGGAGAAGGGAGCGTCGGACCCTCCGTGATTCCTCGAGCTCTCAATGCGCAGTACGCCTACCGGCAGATGCAGACCGAAACGGCCGGCCCGGAGGAAACCGTTGTCTTGCTGTTTGACGGGATGGTGCGGATCCTGTACCGAGCGCGCGACGCCATGTCGGCAGGTCGCCTCGAGGAGCAGTCGGCAGAGATCGGGCGCGCGCAGCGGATCCTGAGCGAGCTGAGCTGCGCTCTGGACTCCTCGCAGGACGAGGCGCTTGTCGGAGCCCTGCGCTGCACCTACACCTCGATGTACAACCGGCTCTGCGAGGCGAACCTCAGCGACGATCTGGCAGCACTGGAGGATGTCCTGGCCCTGGCGGAGCGGTTCTCGCAGGCGTGGCGTACAGCCCTGCAAAACGTCGGCGTTGCCACCGTCACACCGGCGAGTCTGTGATCGCCTGGCCCGAGTGCCACGGCAGCGATCAGCAGCAGGGCCCCAGTCTTCCTGGACTGGGGCCCTGCTGATTCCGGCGGTAGGCGACGATGGGCTGACACCCGCTACGCCGCGAGGGCCTTGTTGGTCCCCGGGGTGCGAGGACATATCTGGATGTCTGTGGCCTGAAGGGTGGAACCGTGAGCCAGGAGAGCTGCCCGGTGGACGACGTTGTTGAGCTCCCTGAGGTTGCCGGGCCAATCGTGACCCGTCAGTTCGCCCAGGGCGAGCTCACTGAAGTCGGCAGGACCGGCGCCGGCGGCTTCGCGTCGTGCGAGCTTGAGGAAATGCCGGGCGAAGCAAGCGATGTCCTCGCGCCGCTCACGAAGGGGCGGCAAGGTCAGGGGCACGACAGCCAGCCGATAGTAGAGGTCCTCGCGGAAGGTGCCCTCGGCCATGCACCGGGTGAGGTCTCGATTCGTCGCAGCCAGAACGCGAACGTCGACCTCAGTCGGCTTGAGGCCGCCGAGCCGCGTGAGGCGCCGCTCCTCGAGAAAGCGCAGGAGCTTCACCTGGGCTCCGGGACTGAGTTCGCCGACCTCATCCAGCAGGAGTGTGCCGCCGTCTGCGAGTTCGCAGATCCCCTTCTTGGAGGTCGTGGCAGAGGTGAAGGCACCCTTCTCGTGACCGAAGAGCTCGCTCTCCAGCAACGCCTCCGGGATTGCGCCGCAGTTGATGCCTACGAAGGGACCGTCGCGACGCTCGCTCATGTAGTGGATGGCCCGGGCGAGGTACTCCTTGCCGGTGCCGGTCTCGCCCTCGATGAGGACGCTGGCACGACTCGCGGCTACCCGAGCGGCGGTGGTGTAGCAGTGACGCGCCTGTGCATTGGAGCCGAGGATATTGCTGAACCCGTAGCGCTTGCGCAAGGAGGCCCAGAGGAACTCCCAGTTCTGTGGTGGGATGTCGCGCTCGCGGGCATCTCGGCTGATGCGCTGCAGTTCTCGCGGGCTGACGGGCTTGCACAGATAGTCCGTCGCGGCACTTCCCAGGGCCTCGATGGCCTTCTGCACAGTGGGGTAGCCGGTCATCACCACGGCGGCCCCCTGGTAGCCCTCGTGGCGAAGGTCCTCGAGGATCTCGACGCCGTCTGCGTCGGGCAGACGTTGGTCCAAGACAATGAGGCGGAAGGGATGCTCCCGTGCCCAGGAGGCTACCTGGGCCCCGACGGCTGCCTCGCTGACCAGCCATCCTTCGCGACGTAGTGCCTCGACGGTAACTGCTCGCAGAGCTTCGTCATCGTCAACAACAAGTGCTTCCCAGTGTCCTGCCACGATGCCATGCCCCCCTAGAGAGCCCGGCACCCTCGGAAGCTGAGTCTCCCGGGCCCATCCGGAGGACTCGCGAGGCTGCCCGGCTGTGATCGCTGCCGTGATCGGCAGATGGCAGGTGCCTTATCGGCCAGGGGTGTGCCGGACTTTAGGTGGCCGGAGTCGTGACCACTCCGGAGAGGGGGCAGCGACGGGAGGACGACGGCAACTGGAAACCGCTACTGCTAGACCATCGCCGAGAGCATCGCCTCAATCCGCGGAACCTCCTGAGTCAGGGCCCAGCGTGCCTTCGACATGATCCCTGCGCCGACGCCGGTGGCGGTCGAGGCGACCGTGCTGGGCGTGGTGCTTGTGTACAGACTGCACGCCTGCATCCCCATCTCGTTGGCGACCTGGTTCCCGACCAGGACATCGGCCGCTACGGTCGAGAGCTTCGCGGCGCCGAAGACATCATGGTGGTGCTGGATCGCCTCGACGACCTCCGGGCCGAAGTGCCATTGCGCCGCAGCTTCGGCTCCGATGTGGGCATGGGTAATGCCCAGGCGCTTGGCCTCGATACGCAGTATGTCGCTGCCGGTTTGAGCCGCCTCGGCGACACAATCGCCGTAGGCATGCCCGAGCTCGGCGGCGAGGATCATCTTTCCCACGTCGTGCATGAGGCCGGCGAAGTAGGCGTTGCTGCGCTCGCCGGCGCCAGCGGCACTGCCGGAGCTGGCTGCAGCGACTGCCAGGTTGTGCCGCCAGAGAGAGACGCGGTCAAGGCCGGAACGCGAGAAGGCACGGGAGAAGGTCTCGGTGAGGTAGAAGCCCATGGCGATGGTGCGCACCGCGGCAATCCCGAGCCTGCTAACGGCTGCCGTGACGTTTTCGACTTGGTGCACCGGCGCCATCACAGCGGCGTTGGCGACGGTCACCACTTTGGCCGCCAGTACCTCTTCCTTGGCGACGGCGTGGGCCACCTCGGCAGCGCCGGGGTTGTCACTAGCACAGCTCTGCAGGATCATGCCCAGAGCCGTAGGGAAGGGGGGAATGCGATGCAGCACACTCTTTGCGGAGGAGAACGCTTCGTCATGCATAGATCACTTGCACACCCTTTCGGGGTTCTGTGTGTCTTCCCCTACGGCTTGCGGCTCGGCGGACTTGAGCCCGTGGGCGGTAACGGATTAGACACGTCCAGGGCGACGCCGGCAAGCCCACCGCAGCTTAAGGCCATAACCGTCGCCGCCGATCTAGGGGGCGCAGGTACCACCATGCCGTTCCCACGCAGACACGAAGGAGGCCTGGCCCCTCAGTATGGAGACTACAGCCGCGAACCAGGCCCCTTCAATGGATCCGCGCCTGCGTCAGGCGGCGCTGATCCTGTCGGCACTTGGGTTGGACGATGCCGTATCCATCTGCCGCCGCGTAGACCCCCTGACCGCCCACCGGCTCATTCGCGTGCTGGGGATGATCGGGACCGTTGGCAGCCACGAGAAAGCCAAGGCGGCCCGTGAAGTGCTGACACGGATGCATGGGGATGACGCAGGGCTGGACAGCCTGGCCGCCACCCTCAAAGAGCGAGTCCTGGGGATGAGGAACGGGTTCGGCGACCTCACGAGCGAGGAGACCGAGCTGTCGCTGGAGCGACTGTCGCTGCTGGACAAGGCAGACGCCAGCCTGATCTGGCGTGCCATCGGCGGAGAGATGCCGCAGACGATCGCACTGATCACACGGCATCTGTCGCCGCTGAACGTTGCGCGTCTGCTGTCGATCATGCCCGACGACCTACGAACCGAGGTTGCGTACCGGATGGCCTCGCCACGACCGGCCACCTCGGGTGCCCTGAAGGCTTTCGCGCGGGTGACGGATAGACTCATCAAGGTCGCGGCGAGTGGTGCGAACTCCTCGGACGGCACCATGCAGTTCTTCGTCGACGTGATCTCACAGATGAAGCGCGCCGATACCCAGCGGATCATCGGCGCCATCCGTGAGCGCTCGGAGGAAACGGCAGCTCGGATCGAGCAGCTCATCTTCAAGTTCACTGACCTGCTGCGCCTGCCTCCGGTCAGCCTGCAGACCATCCTGCGCAACGTCTCAACCAATGACCTGGCCCTGGCACTCAAGGGGATCGCTGAGGACCTGCGACAGGTGGTGTTGAACAACCTCTCGCACCGCGCCCGTGCGGTGCTGGAGGAAGAGATCAGCTTGCTTGGTGCGGTGCCCGCCAGTGAGGCTGAACGTGCCCAGCGGGAGATCGTGCAGGTTGCACGCTCACTGGACGCCGCCGGTGAAATATCGCTCGAGCCGGGTGAGGTGGAGTATGTCGAGTAGCAATCGGCCAGACCTTGGGGCTGCGGGGCAGGGGGTACTTGATACTCTGCGGGTCAGCGCCTATGACTTCCGACAGGCGCACAGCCTCTCCAGTGACCAGCTCCGTGAACTGCAGGAGCAATGTGGCAACCTGTGCCGTGCACTTCACCGCTATGTTCCGGAGACAACGGGGCTTGCTGCACGGTTCGCCCTCGACCGGCTGCTCTTCACCACCTACGACGAGTACCTGGACAGCCTTCCCGAGATGCCGATCATCGCGGTCTGCCAGTTCGGGACGCAGAGCCCGCCCATCCTGTGGCAGATCGACACGGCTCCGCTCTTTGCCTACATGGACGCGATGCTGGGTGGCGATGGCTCGGTGCCGCCTGTGGACCGCGAACTCACGATGTTGGAGCGGTCGCTGGCCGCGCAGATGGTGGAGGAGTTCATCCTGACCTGGACGGACGCCTGGCCGGCCCTCGAAGCTGCCGGAGCCGGTGTGGTCGAAGTGCGCCAGTCCCGTGGTAGGTTCGGCGTGGCCTCCCTGCAGGAGGCCATGGTCGCTGCGGTGGTGAGGATGTCGGTGGCGGATGCCTCAGGGGTGATGCGAATCGGCCTCCCTTCGGGGACCCTCAAGGTGCTGATTCGTCAGAACAGCGCCAACCTGAGCACCACCACCGTGGGCGAGTCGGCACGGCTGGACGCCCTGGAGCGGCTTGACCGTTGCGGCCTGAAGGTCACAGTTCGCATGGGCACCGCCCGGCTGTCTCTGCGCCAACTGAGAGACCTGAGCTCCGGGGATGTCGTTCCCCTTGAGCAGGGCCCCCAAGAGCTGCTGGAGGTCCTCTGTGCAGGACGGCCCAAGTTCCGAGGCGTGAGCGGCATCTCGAACGGACACATCGGTGTGCGGCTGACCGAAGGTATCACTGAGTAGTCGCAGCACCGCCCTTCAAGGGTGATGAGGCAGCGCCCTGGGATGCCTTCGCCCGTGAGCTCGCGAGCCACGGGTCCCAGGCCCTGAGAAGCTCCGGGAGAGACACGAACCGGAATCCGGCAGCCCCCAGTTCGCTGAGTATCTGTGGAAGCGCCTTCACGGTCTCGCGATGGCCCGGCCCGTCGTGCATCAGCACGATGTCGCCGGGATTGGGAGTGTGGATCACGTTGTGGGCGATTCCGGCTGCATCAATCTTGGCCGTGTCGGCGGAGCTGATTGTCCAGGTGAAGACGCAGTAGCCCTGACTGAGCGCAAGGTGGGTTAGCTTGCTGTCGACGATCCCGTAGGGTGGCCGGAAGCAGGTAGGGCGCTCTCCTGTGGCCTCCCGGATTGCGGCAGCCGTTCGGGCGAGCTCGGACCTGGCCTCCTCGGCGGTGCAGGTGGATGGATGGGTGTAGCTGTGGCTGCCGAGGGTGTGACCGCCGGCGACGATTGCCCGAAGGAGCTCCGGATGAGCATGGGCAGCCCGGCCCAGGACGAAGAAGGTGGCATGGGCACCATGCTCCGCAAGGGTCTTGAGGACTGTCGGCGTGAGCTCGGGGTTCGGGCCGTCGTCAAAGGTGAGCGCAAGGAGCTTGTGCGGGAAGTACCTCACGCGTGTGCTGATCCTCTTGCCCTGGTAGCGCTGGGGTACCGCCCAGTCGGCTGCGGCCCCGGTCGCTTTCTGTGACGCCGCCAACGCCGGCAGCGCGTTCTGCGCCTCCTCCGGCGCTAAGGCCTCCCCCAACGGCATAGTCTGCGGCGGTTCTGCAGTAGGCTGTGGGCCCGAGGCAGCGTGCGTCTCTGGCGGCTGGACAGTCCCACGCCGCGCACAACCGGGAGCGCACAGCAAGATCGCCGAGGCCAGCATCCAGGCGGCAAGTGGCCCTGCGCAGGACGGGACCACGCTTCTGAGTTGCCATCTCATCACGCTTCACTTCCCAGAGTCGGACAGAGGGGCGTGCGCCGAGGTCTGGGCCTGGAAGCGGTGGCCGTCAGGGGCACCCAGGCGCCGTCACTTGACTTCGGCGTGAGCCCAGAATATACTCACAAGCAACGGATAGTAGCGCTAATCCGTGTGTTCGTTGTTCCCAGCGTTCTTTGACGTCAGCGCGTGTGTGCCTGATGTGCGCCCTCTTCCTGAACGGCTGATGTGCCGGGGTGGGTCGCCTGCTGTGACCGTCTCTTTCGCGCCTCTTTGGTTTTGCGGGAGGTGAGTGACATGGCCCAGGTCGGCGAGTATGGTGGACCGTCCTCTCGAGCCTTTGCACTCATGGGTGACGAGGAGTTGGTGGCCCGAGGACGGCGTGGCTGTAGGCGATCGATCGAGCACCTCCTGGGCAAGTACCGTAACCTCGTCGAAGGCAAGGCGAGTGCGTACTTCCTGGCTGGCGCCGATCGTGATGACGTGGTCCAGGAGGGAATGATCGGCCTCTACAAGGCAATCCGGGATTTCTCCGGTGACCACTTGTGCGCCTTCCGGTCTTTTGCCGAGCTGTGCGTAACCCGGCAGATCATCACAGCGGTGAAGACCGCGACGCGCAACAAGCACGCGCCACTCAATACGTACGTATCCATGGATACGCCCATCGATGACGCCGAGGAAGACCGTACCTTCGGCGAGATGCTCCAGCAGCCACCCCATCAGGACCCGGCTGAGGCCGTTGCCATCGGCGACCTGCAGCGCGAGGTGCGCCGACGGATCGGCAGCGAGTTATCCTGTCTGGAGGCACGGGCGCTGTTGCGGTACATCGAGGGGCAATCCTATCAGGATATCGCCGCAGAGCTGGGCCTGGGCGTTAAGCAGGTTGACAACGCCTTGCAGCGCGCCAAGAAGAAGATGGGGCGCTTTGCGCACGAGCTGAACCTGGCCTGAGAGAGGCGCAGAGCGTCGTGCCTGGTCAAGAGCCGGCCCCCGTTGCAACTTGCCTCCGGGTACTGGCGAGCGCCCTGGTCTCTCGGCTTGAGACCCACCGAGCCGACGTAGCTCAGTTGGTAGAGCGGGGCACTTGTAATGCCCAGGTCGTCCGTTCGAATCGGATCGTCGGCTCCAGCCTTTTCGGTCGCGGCGAGTTTTTTGGCAAGCAGCTTGCCAAAGGTCGGAACGCTTGCTATACTGTGCGTCGCGCCGACGACTGGTGTGCCCCCCTTCCGGGGGTGACGTACCCGCCGGTGGAGGGGTGCCCGAGTGGTTAAAGGGAGCGGACTGTAAATCCGTTGGCAATCGCCTACGGAGGTTCAAATCCTCCCCCCTCCACCATATTACGACCTTCCCGCTGGCGGCGGATTCTGAAGACCGTCGCTGGCCCTATCCCAACCTTGCACAAACCCAACGCCCGATCTCGGAGCAGAGGCATCCGCAGGGATGTCGTGGTGGAGGGGCAATCGGGGAGCGCGCTGGGTATTTCGTCTTGCCTCATGAAGGTCACGCGTCGGCCTCCTTCGCAGGCGCTGCGTACCTCAGGGGTATGCGGGCGCAACGCCCCAGCGGCCACAAGCCCACGTAGCTCAGTTGGCAGAGCGTGTCCTTGGTAAGGACAAGGTCACCAGTTCGACCCTGGTCGTGGGCTCCAGTTAACACCCCCGCGCGGGCTCCCGGGCTCCGCTTTCGTCTCATGGGCACTTGTGTACCGGCGGCCGTCGGGGTCGCTCCGCGATCAGATGGCGATGGCATCAGGCCATCCCAGGAGGTAGCCACCAGCATGGCTAGGCAGAAATTCGAGCGGACAAAGCCACACGTGAATATCGGCACGATCGGTCACGTGGATCACGGGAAGACGACGCTGACGGCGGCCATCACGATGTGCTTG
>JBDKVB010000158.1 GCA_039679385.1 Armatimonadia bacterium
CGCCAGGTGACCCAGGTGCTGTCGTGATAGACCAACTCCCGCAGCGGGACACGGATCGCCGGGTCGAACTGGGAGCGTATGTACTCCTCCGGCAGGCGGAAGGGCGACGTGCCGACGTACACCCCGGCGACTCCCCCGAAGTGATTCAGCGTCAGCGACCCCTCTTGGTAGTCAAGCAGGTCATTGGCAAGGTCGGAACCACCCTCAGACGCGCAGACCTGGCCGAGTGAATGTAGGTAGGTGAAGAGCCCGCGACGAGCTTCGCGGTCCTGAGTGCGTGTGGCGGGGTGTGCGTCTGAGTAGCACTCCGCGAGGGTCGTCGCCGTCTCGACATCCAGGAATCGGCTCATCAGTCCGAGGCGCTGGGCCTGATCCGGGACGATGCGCTGCAGCCACGCGGCTTTGGTGAGGCTGCAGCGGGTGTAGCAGGGGATGCGCTTGCCCGCACGTCCGGCGGGATCGACTCCGCCTGCTGCGCCGACAGGATAGGCAAAGCCCGGCTTGTATGCCCCCTGAGCAGTCACCACGCACTCCTGCGGGTACCCGTTCTTGCGATGGTCAAGCGGGTCCTTCGCAGGTCCCCAGATTGCCAGAAGCTCCGGTCCGGCGATGTCCGTGTAGATATCGTAGATGGCGGTCACATAGCCGGCCTCAGCCGCCTTGCGGTTCTTGTCGGGTGTCTCGCTCCCGTAGTAGAGCGCCCGGCGGATCCCCTGCGCAATCATCCAGTCCAGCACCGTGTGGTCGTTCGGTGCGCTCTTGTCGTAGATGTCGATGGCGCCGACGAGCTTGCCGACCGCAGGCACCTCGGCGGCCTTCTCGGCGATGGTCTTGAACCGGCCGGTCTGCTGCAGGAAGGCCCGGTAGCGCTTGGCCATGGCCACGTAGCCGCCCTGGTCGAAGGCGCAGAAGCGGAGACGTCGCGGGTAGCTCAGGGCGCCCTTCGAGGGTAGCCAGCGACCCGCAGCGACGGCCAGAGCGCCTGTCGCCGTCGGCATGGGTGAGATCGCCATGTCCCAGTCGTCGGGCGTCTCGACGAGCATCATCAGGCCGGCGTCGCCCTGCAGGACACCGTACCAGGGCATGAGCAGCGACCCCTGCGACCAGGTGTAGGTGCCGGTGAACCGGGGCAGGTCGGCTCGATCTGCGCGAATCAGGACGCCCTCGTCGGCGGGAAGGACCCACTCGGCCTCGGAACTGGGAGGCACGATGGGTGGAGGATAGGCGACGGGCTGGTGAAGCTCGCCGCTCTCCGGGGTGAGGGTCACGAGGACCTCGGCGTAGTCATCCGGGGTAACCGCGACCCGGGCTGCGCCGCCCGGCAGCGACAGCCGGTAGCTCAGCGTCGATCCGTCGACTCGCACGTCCTCGACCTGGGGCAGAGAGCCGAGGCGGGAAGTCTGCGACCAAGTGCGACCGTTGCGCAGGTCGGTGAAGTCGAGGGTACCAAGAGCTTCGTCGAGGGTTACCCGGAGACTCCGGCTCTCGACGGAGCGCCGGCGGCCTTGCGGAAGTGGGGAGGCCGTGACGGGCGTCACGGTCAGATCGTCGAGCTGGACGCAGGCATCGCCCCGGCCAAGACCAACCTCGAGGCGGATGGGCCCGCCCTTGAGCATCTCTTCATACACTCGCGCGGAGCTGGTCTCGGTTGGCTTCGTCTCGTTCGTGACGGTAGCCGAGACGACCGGTCCCTCACAGCGGAGGAGTACCTGGTACCACGGTCCGGGTTCGATGGGGAAAGCGCCGGCCTCGCCCAGAGGCGTGAACTGGTTACCGACCTGGCGCACCATCACCGGGCCGGTGTTGCGCAGGTTCAGGTAGAGACTGCGCTCGGTGGTAGCAGCGCGGCAGGCGATCTTGATATGCAGCCAGTCGGCCGTGGAGCGCAGAACACGCACCCGGAGGCGAACCTCATAGTCGGTCCAGTCGGGCGAGCCGACCGTGAGGCGACTACCGGCGTCGGAAGCGCACTGCAGCACGTGGTTGCCCAGTCGGGCCTCGTCGGCCACAATCGACCAGGGCGCCGAAATAGTCGGCCACGGGTCCTTCAGCGCCGTCTCGAAGTCCTGCTCCAGTAAGGGCGCACTCGTCGCCATTGCCCCAATGAGCAGCGCCCAGGTCGTGAGAAAGCTGCGAAGGAACATGGGCACCTCCCCTTCCAGTCGGTGTGCTATCGATCGTCCCCGGGCATCGGCTCCTTCAGCCAGGCCAGGTTGAAGCGGTAGTGGAGGCGGCTCGAGATCAGGTGGATCACGCCGTCCTCGCTCTGGGTGATCGACAGGTAGCCCGCCGGCTCGGCATGGGTCGCATCCATGATGAAGTCGCCGGTGTTGCCGCCGCCCTTCATCTCCTGCGCCGGTCCTCCGGGCGTGAGGAGCTTCCTCACCGGCCACGTGCGGCCCTCATCGAAAGACACCGCTCCGAACATCCCGAAGACCTCGACCTCATGACCGGCGGCATCCTTGACCGTGATGCCCTTCATCGTGTTGAGCGGCGACCGCTTGCAGTCCGTGAAGGTGATGATCAGGATCGGACCTTCACGCAGACGCAGCAGGGCGAGACGCTGGCCGCCGTCGATGGGCGGGAAGTCGGAAGCCTGATAGGTCCAGGTCTCGCCCAGATCGGCGGAGAGACTCATGGTCATGCGACCGCGGTTGTTGTTGTCGCGTCCGAAGGCCATCAGGCGGCCATCGGAGAGCTGTACCACGCCGCCGTGGATTCCGGCAACCCAGCCGCCCTCGGTGCCCTCGGCGAAGGTTGGCTGTGGCTTGCCCTCGCCCTGGTCGTGCCAGGTGAGACCCCTGTCACGACTCAGGTGCACCGCAGTCCCGCCTTTTCCGCCCGTGACTGCATCACAGGGGAGCAGGAAGTAGCCCTCGCGGGTGACGAAGGCGGACTCCACGGGCATGTGCCGGGTCCCGTGCTCGGGCATGATCAGGCGGGCCGCAGACCAGGTCGCACCGCTATCGGAAGAGACGCGCAGGATGGTCGCGAGGTTGCCCCAGGTCCCGCCCGCTGCGAGACCGTTGAAGTGGTACAGCTTGCCCTCACCGTCGGCCATGAGCGCGGGTGCATGGTCGTTGCGATCCGGCGCATCCCAGAAGGGTGAGGCCGGCTCCCACTCCTCGGTACCGTAGCGCAGGCGGCTCGCGGCAATCCCCAGTTCGCGGCCCGGCTCGGTGAGACAGGTGTACCAGATTGCCAGCAGGTCACCGTTGGGGCAGGCGACGATGGCTGGATCGTGGTTGTGCTTGGAGAAGAGCGGCCCCTGGCTGTCGGGCGGAACCTTCACATAGGGGATCGGCCCGCCGAAGTAGGGCTTGTCGGCGTCCAGCGGAGGCAGGTGTCGCACGGTCTGATCCACGTTCTGCGCATGCAGAGGCTTCTCCGGTGCGGGCAGAGGCACAGTGGTTGGCTGCGGAGCCTGCACCACCCGAAAGCCGATCAGCCAGGACTTGTCCTGCGGCAAGGTGCCTGCGCGATTCGCCGACCGCAAATGACGCAGTTCCGTGGAGTGGCTACCACCGCGTGTGACCCGGAAGTCACCGGTGATCCGGCCCACGGGGTCTGTCTGGTCCTCGGCCTCATAGGGACCGTACCAGTCAGCACACCACTCCTCGATGTTTCCGTGCATGTCCTGCAGGCCCCAGGCGTTCGCTGCCGTCTTGCCGACGGTCAGCGGGACCGGCTGGTCTGCGGGGTCACGGTCCGCATCGGGGTACCAGCTCAGGCAGACGTTCTTGTGCATCTCAGGGGGCAGGTCGTCGCCGGTGAAGTAGGGCGTCGTCGTTCCTGCACGGCAGGCGTACTCCCATTCCGCTTCGGTGGGGAGACGGTAGGGCTTGCCCTCCTTCTGAGACAACCACTCGCAGAAGCGGCTAGCTTCCTCCCAGCTCACGAAGACGACAGCCTCGTCGTCAGCGGTGGAGAACCCCAGCTTGCCGCGCAGCGCCTTGTGCGACGGGTCGAAGAGTTCGTACTGCGCGTTCGTGACCTCGGTTACGCCCATCCAGAAGGGTTGGGTGAGGGTCACGAGGTGCACCGGGCGCTCGTCCCAGTCACCACCCTCCGCCTGGCCCATCATGAAGACGCCGGCGGGGATGAGGGCGAGTTGCATCCCCAGGGAGTTGGTGACAGTCTGGGCCATTGCCTGACCTCCTGCGAGTAGGCCCAGGATCAGCAGGGCGACGGTTCTCTTGAGAGCCATGCGCGCTCCTCCTGTCCTGGGCGAGAGAACGAAGCGATGAAGTGTGGCCTGGTTGCGCCGAGCCCGCGAGTCGACTACTCGACGAGGAAGCTGCCCGCGGCACGGATATCCTGGGATGACGCGCCGACCTGGACGCGGAACTCTCCCGGCTCGACGACCCAGCCCTCCGTGTTCACGTCATAGAAGGCCAGGGCCCTTGGGCCGAGGTCCACAGTGATGCGTTTGGCCTCATTCGGCTGCAGGTGCACTCTGGCGAAGGCCTTGAGTTCTTTCTCCGGTCGGTCGACGGTGCAGACGGGATCCTGTACGTAGAACTGGACGATCTCGTCACCGGGGCGCTGGCCGACGTTCTGCACGTCCACACTGACCTTGACGTGCTCCCCCTTGTAGATGCTGCGCGGCTCGATTTCGAGGTTGCTGTACAGGTACTGCGTGTAGCTGAGCCCGTAGCCGAAGGGGAAGAGAGGCTGGAGGTCCTTCTTCTCGTAGTAGCGATAGCCTCGACCCTCGCCCGCGGTCTCATAGTGGGCGTCGAAGGGCGGGAGTTGGTCCTCGCTGCGCGGGAAGGTCACGGTCAGCTTGCCGGAAGGATTCACGTCGCCGAAGAGGACGTCGGCGAGAGCGTTCCCGGCTTCCTGACCGCCGAACCAGGCCTGCACGACCGCCGGTACCGAGTCTATCCACTGGTCCATGAGCACGGCGCTTCCGCTGATGACCGCAACGATGGTGTTCTTGTTGCTGGCTGCGACGGCCTTGACCAGCGCATCCTGCTCGCCGGTGAGGGCCAGATGCGCCCGATCACGGCCTTCGCTCTCCTGGCGTGAGGATGTCCCAACGCAGACGATGGCGACGTCACTCGCGGCGGCGAGAGCGCGGACTTCCTTGAAGTCCCCAGCCGGCCGGTTGGGCTCAGCCCACTGGAACTTGGCGACCGCATCGCCGCCGTTCTCGTAGTACTCGATCCGGAGGTCGTAGCTGTGACCCGCCTCGAGCTTGACGGTGGCGGTGCGGGTCTCGGCAGCGTGGTCCTTCCAGTCGTTGATGAGCTGCTTGTTGTCCAGGAAGAGGCGGCAGCCGTCGTCCGTGGTGAGACTGAGGAGGTGCTCGCCGGTCTGGCGAGGAGTGATCATGCCGGTCCAGCGAATCGAGAAGCCGTTGGCCTTCACGCCCTCTGCCGGCGCACCGGTTTTCCAGTCGAAGTCCACCGTCTTGTCCACACGCGTGAGAATCGGGTCGCCCTTGAGGTCGGGAGTGGCGAAGAACTCGGCGGTGAGGCCCGTCTGGCCCGCCTGCCCCTTCGAGGGGGCGAGCACCTCGGTCGGAACGGTCTTGGTGTTCTCCCAGGGCTCCATCGGGCAGCCCTGCAGGTAGGTGATGTTGAAGTCAGGCCCCAGCTTGGTGTGGAGACCGTCAATCGGCGTCACGTTGTAGTAAGGGGTCACCGAGCTGCTGCCGCCGCCACAGGGGCGTGGAGTGGCAGCACTGGGGCCGAAGAGGGCGATGGACTTCACGCGGGTCTTGTCCAGCGGCAGAAGCCCGCGGTCGTTCTTGAGCAGCACACAGGACTTCTGTGCAGCCTCACGAGCCAGGGCCTGGTGGTTCGGAGTGTTGATGAAGCTGTCATCGGCGACAGGCATCTGCTCGAAAACCCCGGCCCAGAACTTGGTGCGGAGGACGCGCCGCACGGCGTCGTCGATCAGGGCTTCAGGGACCTTGCCGGCCTTCACCGCGTCAAGGAGTGGCTGACCATAGTAGTTGGCGCGGGGCATCTCCACGTCCAGTCCGGCCAGCAGTGAGCCGACGGTGCTGTGGCAGGCGCCCCAGTCGGTCATCACGATCCCCTTGAAGCCCCAGTCGTCCTTGAGGAGGTCGCGCAGCAGGTGCTTGTTCTCGCAGCAGTAGAAGCCGTTGACCTTGTTGTAGGCGCCCATGACCGCCCAGGCCTGCGCCTCCTTGATGACGCTCTCAAAATGCGGCAGGTACAGCTCGCGCAGCAGCCGCTCGTCGATGTCCACCGGAAGGCCGCCGCGACCGTTCTCCTGGTTGTTGCAGGCGTAGTGCTTGGGCGTGGCGATGCACTTCTCGCTCTGCATCCCCTGCACATAGGCGACGGCGAGTCGCCCGACGAGGTAGGGGTCTTCGCCGAAGGTCTCGAAGCTGCGGCCACCGCGCGGGTCGCGGATCAGATTCATGCAGGGCCCAAGCGCCACGTAGCGTCCCCGAGCACGGAACTCACGACCCAGGGCCTCACCGACGCGGGTCACGAGGTCTTCATCCCAGGAGGCAGCCATGCCCAGCGCCGGGGGAAAGCAGGTAGCCTTGCCGCGTCGGATGCCGTAGGGACCGTCGGCCATGGTGTAGCCGGGGATGCCCAGGCGGGTGTTCTCGGGCGTGGACATGCCTGTCGCATCGCCACCGAGCTGAGCGACCTTCTCCTCCAGCGTCATGCGCTTGAGCAGGTCCTCGACCCGGTCCTCAGTCGGTAGCTTTGGGTCCTGGTAGGGCAGCTTCTGAGCCTCCGGCTCACAGCATCCGAGGGTCGTGCAGAAGGCAAGCAGCATCAGGACACAGGCGGCGCAGAGGCGTCTTCTCATAATCCGGTACCCTCCAGGAGTTGGCGTTGAGAGGAGGCTCAAGCGCGTCGAAGGGCCTGGCACTGCTAGCCCGTAGCGTCCGGAAAGAACGGTGCCAGAGCCTGCACTGTGGCGGTGCGATTCCAGCGGCGGCACAGCGTGTAGGCTTCCGCGTACTCGACCGAGCAGGCCATGCCGTGAAGCCTGGCCGTGCTGCGCACCAGCTCAAGGAAGTCCGTGCGGTGGTGGCTCTGCAGGTAGGAGTGCTGGCTCTCGTGACAGAGGAAGGCGTTGAACTTACGCTCCGCGGTGGAGGAGATATCCACGTACAGATCAGGAGCAAAGGGCGCCGGCGGCAAGGGCTGGATGTGGATGACCGTCGGGACGCAGGAGGACGGCGGCTTCTCGCTGACCAGCGCCGAGTTCGCAGCACCCGTGGAGGCGTTGAGAGCCACCTCGGCGACCAACCGGTGATGCTGGTGGTAGTCGTCGAGGGCCGGCACGATCATCAGCTCGGGATCAGCCTCGCGCACGAGGTCGCGCAGTCGCCACTCCAGCTCGACATAGCGGTTGGTGTAGTGCTCCATCAGCTCATCGTCGCCGATGTCGAGGAAGTGCAGGTGGCAGCCGATCACTTCGGCGGCCCGTTCTGCCTCTCGGTGGCGCGTCTCTCCGCGCTCCGTTGCGGTCAGCTCGGGCATACCCCCGAGGTTCCCGTTACTGACAATCCCCAGATGGACCTCCAACCCGGCATCGACCTGGGCGGCCAGAAGGCCTGAGCACCAGGACTCGTCATCTGGATGGGCGACAACAGCAAGGACACGATGTGGTGAAGCCATGTTCGACAGCCTGCTCTCCATGTAAAGTGGTGACCCCGGGATTCGGTAGGTGTGTACTGGCGGGGCCTTGACCTTGGCCCTTTCGCCCTTGGCTGTCTCGTGTCCTTCCGCAGGCGACGCGCCGTGTCTTCGGGGGTTCTGTTCGCACATCTGTTTGACGGGGTCTGCTTGACGGGGCTATTCGGTGGCGGTATCTTGTGACCGACGGGTGGGCACCGATCTTCACACCTTACATCACAGCTATGATTGGTGAGCACTGACATGAGCAAGGACGGGCGCCGAAGCCTCATTCATATTGTCTGGGAGCCCGAGCGACAGGCGTACCAGGTGCAGTTCGAGGCGGAGGCAGGGACCTCCCACGACGTTGTCGCGGTCCTCAAGTCCATCACCCCTGAGCACCGAGAGTACGAGCCGGAGACGCGCACCTGGCGGTTCGCTGCCTCGGAGTTGGACCGTCTGCGCCAGATCGCGCTGGAGCACTTCGACGGTGCGCTGCTCACCAGGGGCAACCTCACGACGAACCTGCACACGGGCCGCATTGCCGAGCAGCTCACGCTGTTTGCCTGACCCTGGGAACGCGGAAGCAGAGCAGAACTCGGGCGCCGGCATGGCGTCCGACGTGCGTTCTGCAGGACGTGCGCGGGTTCTGACGAACCCTTCTGGCAACGCTGATCGATAGGAGAGCGACTGCGGTGAAACGGATTGTGAGCGTGAGTCTGGGGTCCTCGGCCGGCAACAAAAAGGCTGAGGTGGAGTGTCTGGGGGAGCGCTTCTCGATCGAGCGTATCGGCTCTGACGGCGACATGGACAAGGCGTGCCGGATGATCGCGGAGCTGGATGGGAAGGTCGCGGCGATCGGTCTCGGTGGCATCGACCTTTACGTGATGGCGGCCGGTCGGCGCTACGTCATCCGCGATGCCCTCAAGATGGCCCAGGCCGCCAAGATCACGCCGGTCGTCGACGGTAGCGGCCTCAAAGCAGCCTGGGAGCCCGTGGTGATCCAGCGCATCGTCGAGCGAGGTCTTCTGCACCCTCAGCAGAAGGAGCGTGGCCTGGAGAACCTGAAGGTCCTGATGCCGAGCGGGGTGGACCGCTTCGGCATCGCCGAGGCCTTCTCGAAGCTCAACACGCGCAACATCTTCGGTGACTTTATCTTCGCACTGGGCATACCGGTGCGCCTGACGCGACTGTGGCAGCTACAGCTTGCGGCTCGCACCTTGCTGCCCATCGTGTGTCGCATGCCCTTCACCATGCTCTACCCCACCGGCGCCAAGCAGGACAAACCGACCCCGAAGTACCGGCACTACTTCGACTGGGCCGACGTGATTGCCGGCGACAAGCACTACATCACGCGCTCCATGCCGCCGCCGCAGGAAGGCGAAGCGCCGCTGGCCGGCAAGGTAGTGATCACGAATACGGTGCGGAAGCGTGACATCGCCGACTTCCGTGCCCGAGGCCTGGCGCGACTCATCACGACGACGCCGGAACTGGACGGGGAAACCCTGGGGACGAACGCGATGCAGGGGCTCGTGGTGGCCTTGGTGGGGAAGCAGCCCGAGGACATCACCGCCGACGAGTACCGCGAGATGATCGGCAGGATCGGCTGGGAGCCCTGGGTGCTGGACCTGTGAGTGCCCCCTCTGCGTCCGAGGGCCGGCTAGCTACCCTCGATCTGTAGCAGTCCGTCGTCGTCGATCTGGTCGCCGCCGCCGGAGAGCCACTGCTGGAAGAGGGCCTGGGCCTCGGTCTTGCTGAGGGTGCGGCCGTCGAGCATATCCCGCAACTCGCCGAAGTTGCGTGGCGCCACCTGCTTGCCTGATAAGATGCGGTTCAGGTGGGGCAGGACGTCCTCGGTGAACAGGTTCAGTATCTCCCGCGGCGAGGGATCCGGTCCTAACTCCAGGATGGCTTCGATCTTCTCGGGCACATCCCCACGGCGCGGAGCGGCCTGGGCATAGTCGCGCAGGTGCGACCGGAAGGGACTGTCCGCCAGCGCCCGGGCATAGCCGCGAACCGCCTGCCGCGCCTCCTCGATCAGCTCCTCCACAGGCAGCAACTCGGGCTCTTCATCCAGCCGCAGATGGCAGTCGGGGCATACCGGCGAGTAGTCGAGTGCCTCGCCGAAGTCCGTGCGCGAGCAGCGCCGGGCCATCTGGGCATCAATCCGATTCGTCAGGTCCTCGGCCGTCACATCCACATCCACGCGCAGTTTGCCGAGCTGGTGAAGTGCGCGCATCTCGGGCGACTGATGGACGCTGCGGTACTGGTCGAACACCGGCGACCGGTACACGCGGCCATGCCAGGAGGCATAGCGGCGGCGGTAGCCCGTGAGGAAGATCTGCACCTGTCGGCGCAGGTTCATCTCCTCGCTCAGGACCTCCTCACCGGAGTTCAGTATCCCCAGCACAAGCTGGCGACGAGCGTCCATATCTCCGCCGCGCTCCAGGCGCAGCTCGGGGCTCAGCAGGTAGCTTCGGACGGCAACCACCTCGGGCGCGAGCCTGTCCAGGTAGAGCGTGAGCGCATCGACTCGGCGGAACAGCCCCGACAGCCGCGACGTGCCCGACGAGCTGCCGACGTAGTCCTCCACATCCCGGATGAACTCCTGAAGCCCCAGGGCCGGGTGCAACTCCGGGCGCACACACTGGAAGATCTTGGTGAGTGCGTCGAGATCGGCCAGGGTCTCGCGCCACTGGGCTTCGCGGCTCTCCAGGGCTTCGATGTGCTCCGTCAGCCGCTGTCTGAGCTGCGACACTTGGTCGAGGTACTCGCCCCGAGCGCTCAGCAGACGCTCCCAGGCCTGCATCTGCACGCTCAGGTCAGGCCCCGGCAGCAAGTAGTCCAGCACGATGCGGCAGACCCGGGCGAGGACCTGCCACTCAGCCCCGGACAGCATGGGCGGTCGCGCGACGTACTGCACCGATCCGCTCAGCGGGGTCGCGACATCCTCCAGTCGCACCAGTTGTGTCCGACTGCGAACCGCCGCCAGGTAGCCGGTTCGGATCAGTGCGCCGATGACCAGCTCGAACATCTCCGGCGGCAATCCGAGTGGCGACTTCACCAGGTGCTGCGCGAGGTCCGAGCAGGACAGTGGGCGACCGGTCTCGTTCTGTGGCGTCTGGTCGCGCTGGCGAACCTTGGCCATGACCTCGGCGGCGACCTTGCTGCGGCTTACGTCGACGATGCACTGATCGTCCTTGAAGCTGATCAGGCCCAGCGGCTCGAGGTAGCTGCGGATCATCTCGACCAGCGGGTCCTCCTCGGGGAGGCTCACGACTCCCGGACGCAGGACTCGATCCACAAGGGTATCGATCTGATCGCGGGACAGAAGAGGACGCCGTGGCGCAAGCGGCCCGAAGTCGGGAAACACGCGATCGAAGGCACGCTCCGTGACGGCCTCCAGCGTAGCGGACCAATCGCCGCTCAGCGGCCCCAACTCACCGGGGGTAACTGCATGACCGAAGGGGGAGAGGACCTCTCCCGCGTAGTAGGCAGCACGCAGGTTCTTGCGCACCTGGGTCAGCGCCGGGCCATGCAGCTCCAGCAGTTCGTCGCGAAGACCGGGTTCGGCGCTGAGGGCCGATTCGTCTTCGAGCATGTCCGCGATGGCGGCGTATTCCTTGAGGTGGTCCAGCTCCTGCGGGGTCAGGTCGCGAGGGATCCAGGCCAGGAGCGCCGCTGACCAGCGACTGGCCGGCATGCCCTCTCGCAGTTGTGCCCAGACCTTGCGCTGAGACACACAGTCGGGCAACCGCCCCAGGAACAGGTGCGCATCCTCGACGGTCGCCGGGTCGCCCAGGTCGCCGACGTACTCGGCCACCACCGGCGGGGTGAGCGTGCACAGGTCGAGAAGCTGCGCCGAGACGCAGTGGAAGGTGTTGCGCCACTGCACTTCGAGGGTGCGGCTCTCGGTCAGTTGGGCGAGCGGGAAGGCCGAGTCCTCGCAGGCTGATAGCACGTGACGCCACAGTCGCGGGTCATCGGGTCCAAAGGACGCTTTGGCCGCAGCGACCCGGCGGCGGAGGATCTCACTCACGCTGGCCCCCACGTCCACATAGTAGGCCGCAGGACCATCCACAACGCCCCGGCGCAGGTCCACGAAACTGCCCCAAAGCCGCATGGCCTCCAGGGCCTTCTCGGCCTGCTCGGGGTCGGCCGTGGGACGCCCGTCATCACCGAGGCCCAGGGACTCCACCAGGAGCGGAAGCGGTGCGGTGATGTTGGCCAGGCGCAGGACGATGAGCGCTCGGACCAGCCGCAGACACAGCTCCGGCGCCTCCGGGAACACCTCGGCAGCGTTCTTTTGGTAGTAATCCAGCACGTCGTAGATGTAAGCCGAGACCTCGGGGTGGGAGGCGATTCGGGATCGCAGGTAGTCGAACACGTCGTCCGTGGTGATGAGCCGCCGGCAGTCCCGCGACAGCGCGCCGGCGAGCACCGTCTGGCCAAGCAGGTCGTGCATGAAGGCGACCAGGGTGTCCGCGGCGCTGAAGAAGCGTCCGGCGATGCTTTCGAGACACTGCAGCGCCGTCGGGTGCAGTGGATAGGAATCGGCCAGGGCCTCGCGGGAGAAGCTGGCCGTGCCGAAGGCCGACTGGTATGCCGTGCGGACCTGCTCGGTGGCCTCGGCGTAGCTGTCGGGGTCGGTTCGGCGGATCACCCGACGGCGTGCCACGGTGCGCATGTGTTCCGGTGTCAGGGCCAGATCGGCGCGATAGCTGGTGCGGATCGAGCCCAGCAGATAGGGCTCAACCGACCCGACCTGCTCCAGCCCCTCGTCGAGGGTGGCGACCAGGTACAGCGGCGCGATCTTGCAGCGCTGCCCCACGAAATCGAGGAAGGAGCAGTCGCCATGTACGGCCTTCGGGTCGGCGCCTGCCAGGAACTCGTTGAGGTCGTCCAGCAGCCAGACGATTCCCGCCACGTTGTGCTCGCGAAGGATCTCCAGCAGACGGGCGAGACGTTCTACACGGGACTGGCGGAAGTCCAGGGGGTAGCTGATCTCCTGCGCGAACTGGCGGGCGAGCTGCACCGCCTCTTCGGGATCGTGCTCGCGGAGCGCCTGCCAGGTCGAGAACCCGGGTGCATGCACCTGGGTATAGGTGTCCAGTTCGGCGGCGTAGCGGGGGACGATGTGGCGGTCGATCAGGTCGAGGGCATGGGACTGCTCGGAGAGCGGCACCGCCAGGCCAAGGCGCGAGAAGCGCAAGGCCTGCTCGGTGCGGTCGAAGACCACATCCTCGAGGTGCTCTTCATGCCCGCGGTGCTCGGAGAGGGGAATACTGACGACCAGGTAGTTGCGCTGGGTGATACGGTCGCGCAGGTCTGCATAGGCGGCATGGGCCTGGAGGAACACCGACCAGGCAGTGGGATGACGCAGAAGCAGAGCCAGAAGCCCCAGCAGATGAGACTTGCCTGACCCACCGGGACCGCGTACCAGATAGCCGCCACCGCGTTCACCGTCGGCGGCGATGGCGCCCAGGATGACCCGTACGATGTCGACGGGCTCGGTTTCGCCGGCTACATACTGCTCCAGGAGGTCCTGCAGACGGGTGGCAGTGCCAAGGGTGAGGTCGGTCCCTTCGCGCTCCAGGGTCTGCGAGAGCTCGTCGATGCCCGCGAGGTCGATGGCTCGGGGCGCATCATGAACGGTTATGAGATCGGAAATCCGCATGGTGAGGTGGCCTGGAGGACGGCCGGCAGGAGGTACCGGCAGACACGCCGACGCGCAGGTTCACGCGCGCGGCTGTGTCCGTCCTATGCGCGGTGGGTCAGATGCCGGCGTCTCCGCTGGGCTCGAGTTGGCGCAGGCTGACCAGAATCTCAAAGATGCTGATGCGCAGGCAGTCGTCCAGCGGCATGTCGTCGAAGCCGGCCTCACGAACCACCAGATCGGGGTCCACATTGTGGACTGCCTGCTGGCCCTCCTCGGGCTGCTTCTCACCCCGGGCATAGGCCGAGCCGTACTTGAGACGGAACTGGGCCAGGCGATGCTTGAGCGCCTCCAGCTCCGGTGTGAGCTCCTCGATGGGGGCCAGATTCGGCTTGGGCCGGTTCGAGCGTCGCCGGTCGAGCCAAGTCTCCTTGGCTGGCTGCTGCAGGTAGCCCTGGGCGATGAGACTGGAGGCCACGTAGTTGCGCAGGTCGCCGTAGACGCCGCTGCGCTCCCAGAAGCTGATCTCCTGCCGCATGGCCTTGAGCGCTCGCTCCACAATCTCGTCCAGCGAGCACCACAGCTCGGAGGGCTCCTCCTTGCCCTGGGCCACTCGCTGCTGCTTCCGCGCCCGCATGAGGCCGAAGGCAACGTCCAGCGCATCCATCACCGGCGAGGTGGGGAAGGGCATCCTCTGGATGGTCTGCAGCTCCCACCGCTTCTGGGCGAAGGGAGGCAGGAAAGAAGGCGTCCGCTCGACCGTCCGGAACTCGAGAGCCCCCTGCATGTGGAGGTCGCACAGCGCGGCATAGAGGATCTGAAGCGCCCAGTCCTCAGGGTCCAGCTCCTCCTCGGTGAGAGGCGAGAAGGCACGATCACGAGGCAGCGCCAGGGGCTTGGGCACCTTGCCCTGGGCAAACTCGTGCCCGAACAGATACACCAGGCCGTCGGCAGCCACTTCGCCCTCGACCTCGGCGTCGCCGGGCATCATCTCAGGCTCAGGCTCGGCCATCTGGGCCGCCTGCTCCATCAGGTGGCGATACAGCTTGAAGCCCCCGATAAGGATCGCCACACCTACCGCGAACAGAAAAACGGCAATGACCGGTTCCATCAACAGCCCTCGTTCGCACGACCTGGGATGTCCCGGGAGAGGCCGGAGCCGAACCCGGAGACCGCCTTCCTACCTACCCCACTCTGCGTAGGCGTACGCAACGTGGTTGTGTATCGATTCCATTGATTCGCACTCGGCAGAGAAAATCCTCGCGCCCGGGAGCGACCGCAAGGCCACAATGGTGTCCCGGACGACGTCCTCCACGAACTTGGGATTGTCGTAGCTGCCTTCGGTGACCGCTTTCTCGTCGGCACGTTTCAGCAGCGGATACACGTCGTGGCTTCCCTGGCGCTCCAGCAGCGGGATGAGGTCTTCGAGCCAGATGATGACACCGGACTCCGACTCCAGCCGCACCGTCAGGAGCGCGCGCTGGCTATGGGCGCCCCGGTCGGAGATCTCCTTCGAACACGGGCAAAGAGTGATGACCGGCACGGTCACCACCATCACGAAGCGGTACTCACCGTCCACCACGCCGGCCTCGAAGCGACAGTCGTAGTCCAGGGGACTGACGATGCCGGTAGCGGGAGCCTTCTTCTCCAGGAAGTACTTGAAGGACAGGCTCAGGTGCGCCGTCCGGGCTCCAAAGGCCTCAAGGGTCTCGACGAGCATCTCGCGCATTTCGCGCATCGAGACGCTCTTCTTGCTCCACTTAGCCAGGATCTCCACAAAGCGGCTCATGTGGGTGCCGCGCTCGGTCTTGGGCAACTCCACCGAGGCGTCGAACTGGCCGAGCATGTGGGCATTGCGCCCCGACTTCTCCCGGATCATGACCGGGAGATGCAGATCGCGCACACCGACGCGCTGGATGGTGATCCCGCGGTCGTCGTTTTCGGAGGCTACGTCACGCATGAAATCCACACCCGTCCGCGGTCGGATCCAGGTTCAGGGACGGGTAGTTGGAGATAGGGCGTCCTTGATCGGTGTCCCGCCGCGGCGTCAGCAGATACTCGAAGGACAGGCGCTCCTCAGCAGGGAGGATGGACCTTGAGTATACCAGTAACCGAGAGTTGAGGCCAAGGCTTTCGCGGAAGGCCGGGTCAGGGGCAGAGGAAGACAGTGGAGTCCGGCTGGGCCTGGGCGCAGCGTTCGGCGGCCTTCAGGGCGAAATCCTCGGACAGGTCGATGCCCAGATAGCGCCGGGACAGCTTCCTGGCGGCGGCACAGGTGGCCCCGGTTCCGCAGAAGGGATCGAGAACCAGATCTCCGGGAAAGCCCTCCTCCGGACAGGCGGCGAAGGTGTACATGGCAACTAGCCGGTTTGGCAGTGACTCCGGGAAGGGTGCCGGGTGCTGGGCACGCTTCACATCGGCCGGGTAGAGACTCCAGACCTGCCGGGTGAGGTTCATCCACTGGCTCTCCGTCAGACGGCTGGGCTCCTTGACAGCTTGCGGGAGGACCCGTGGACGCCCCGCTTTGACGAAGACGTTGATGAACTCGCAGGTGTTCTGCTCCAGCAGGTTCGGAGGGAAGGGATAGCTGCCGAACATCTTCTCCGTGGTCTGCTTCTGCCATATGTACAGGCTGTAGCGCTCCAGACCGGTCCCGTGGAGGATGGTGGCCTCAATGTCGTTGCACAGGTTCTTGAGGTGCCGCGTGTGCTGGTGGGGCATGACCTTCTTGGGGATCGGCAGAATCGGCGTATTGATGCACAGCTTCCCGTTGGGCGCCAGAACCCGCTCGCACTCTTTCCAGACTGCGAGGAGCTCCTCGAGGTACTCCTCATAGCTGCCGGTCCCCAGTTGCCCCGGGTACCCATAGTCAACCGCATTCCAGTAGGGCGGACTGGTGATGACGCAGGAGACACAGGCCCGGGGAAGGGCCGACAGCACCTTTGCGCTGTCGCCGAGGAGGATGTGGTCCGCGACCTCGGAGAGGTCCTCCAGGCGCTTGCCGGGTAGGTCGTCGCGCCAGTCGAGGATGCCTGCCTTCTGAAGGGCAGAGGGGTCGCGGGTCGCCTCTGCGGGAACGTACCGGCGCAGAGCGGGCTGCTCAGGTGTGGGCCGGCAGAGCTCAATGCGGGGCTCACCAGGAGAGGCCTTGCCCTCGTCGCGGAGGTTGCGGACACGTTCACGTTTGAGCTTGTTGCGCATGGCGGGGAGCGTATGCCTCCGGAGAAGGAAAAGGGGCCCGGTCACCTGACCGGACCCCTCTGTGTAAGTTGGCTTACCGGCCGACGGGCACGATCTGCAGGTCGTCGAGGTAGGCTTCGACGACAGCGCCAGTGTAGCTGTGGATCCAGATCTGCATGGTCTTGGTGCCCTTGGGCGTCTCGAAGGGGAAGGAGAAGTCGGCCCAGCGACCGACTGCGCCCTGAGGCGTCCCGATACCGGCCATGTTGCCCTGGGCGTCAACCTGGTTCAGCAACGTGCCGGCCTCGTCATAGTAGTACATATACATGCCGACGCCGTTGCCCTGGGTGTGGAAGATCTTGCCCTTGAGCGCGTACTTGCCGGGCTTGGCGACCGCGATGCGGGCCGACCTGATGTTCGATCCGGCGTTCTTGTCGAGGTCGGTGACCTTCAGCGAGTACTTGCCGCCGGCGGCCTGCTCCTGGGAGATGACGCCGCGACCGTCACGCGGGATGTCCCAGCACCAGCCCTGAAGCTCGAAGTCGCCGTTCCGCAGGAGGCCGCCATCGGGTGCTTCGTTTGCCATGGGCTTGATCTTGACCGTTATCGTGGCCTCAGTTACGGGCTCGTTGAGGTCGATGCCCAGACGGATCGGATGCGAGCCGTCCTCCTTGATCTCCTCGGTGCGCAGCGTGAAGGGCTTGCCGCCGGTGTCGATCTCCACCGTGACGGCTTCCTCGACGTGGTAGGCCACGAGGGTGTTCGGGCCGGTCTGCTGCCAGTTGCCAAGGGTGAGGAGGGCTGTGGAGAAGGTCTTGGGGGTCTTGAAGGCGACCTCGTCCTTGACGGTCAGGCTCCCAGCGCCTTTCCGCGAGTACTCATAGGTGCGCACGAGGCTCTCAAGCTCGGGCACTCGATAGGCCGAGGCGATATCCAACTGCAGCAGGTCGGTGTCGTCGGTGAGCTGGGTCTTGATGACCTTGCCCTGCGACGCGTCACCGGTAGCCTGGAGCTGCCCGGCAACGACCGGCACCGGGTGACCGTAGGAGTTCAGCAGGTTGCTGTCATAGCGGTGCGAGCTGAAGGTGCGAGCCGTGTAGGTCTCGGCACCCGGATCGAGCAGCACTGGCCGCGCACCGACGACGACCACGAAGGAGCCGACGTCGTTGTGGTTGTGGTGCTCGTTGTTGTTGCCGCCCTTGAGGGCCACGCCCATCTGGCAGTCGCTTCCCGGCTGCGGGCGGCTGATGAGGATGCCCGCCTTGTCAAACCACGAGCGGACCGGCGCCGTCGCCTTTGTAGCAGACGCAGAGACCTGGGAGACCCCGTTGGGGAACAGGTAGATCATGGTCTCCTGGAGCGGGCTCAGGGGGATCCGGATACCGTCGTACTGCGAGAGACCGAAGCCGAAGCGCCGGTTCAGGTAGTACATCGTGCGGCTGTCGGGCGCAGCGGTGACGCCGCAGTCGGCGAAGGCCGGGGATACGCCGTTGATGACCTGGATGTTCGCGGCGAACTCCGCCGGTTTGCGAGCCTCGGGAAGGGCCAGGAGCTCAAGCTGCCCGCCCGTCGCCTGCCGCACTATCTCTGAGAGCAGCACGAAGTGCCCGAAGCCGTAGTTCCAGTAGCCGAGGCCCTCGGTGCAGTAGCCGTCGGCCGTGAACCCGGAGAGGAAGTACTGGGAGCAAAACTCGGCGGTGGCGACGAACAGCGCACGCTCCTCGCGAGACTCGGCCTCGATCAGAGCAGTGCCCACGGCGCCGGCGAAGCAGACCGCGTTCCAGTTGTTGGTGGTCAGCATCCACCAGTTCGGCGTGCGCTTGCCGCTGACCATGTCCTCGAAGGGCACCAGGATGCGGTTCCTGAGGTTGGTCTTCAGGAGTGCCCGGCACTCCGGCGAGAGCTTGTCGCCGACCAGGTAGTCAGCCATCGCCAGGGACCAGCCGAGGCCGGAGGAGCCCAGGTCGATGTCAACGATCTTGCCGTTGAAGTTGTCCAGCTTGCCGTCGTGGGCCGACATCACCCAGGTGCGCTCCTCGCAGAGGGACTTGATGAGCGTCTCCAGGGCAGGGATGAAGCGGCCCTTGTTCTCGATGCACTCGGCCAGGACCAGAGGGGCGACTCGACCGCGGCGCTGTCCCGAGACTCGTTGCCAGTTGTTGCGGTCGCCGGTCTTGGTGTACTGGAGGAAGAACTCGTCACCCCGGTCGGGCAGCGGCAAAGTCAGCAGGGGTTCAGCGTTCTTGACCACCTCGGCGAGGGCGGGGTTCTTCGCCAGGGCGTCCCAGGCTGCGCGGTCACTGGCAGGCCTCCCGAGGCCCTGGGGCTGTTCCGGGAGCATCTTGGCGATCTGGGCGATGCGCTCGGCCGGGGGAGCGACCGGTGCTGCAGCGGCCACGGAGACCAGCGCAAGACAGGCGGCAGAGAACAGGAAGGATAGCAGATGGGCTTGCATTAGTGGTTGGACACCTCACTCTTGGCCTTCGACGATCAGACCCGGGGGCAGACCTCTCCGGCTCCACGTTGTGGTTACGCCGGTCGTGGCTGCACCGGCCCGATCAGCGAAGGCCTGCGCAGCCGCGGCCGACGTCGGTTCCCTTATAACAACGCCGCGGTTACCTTATTGATCCCTTGAGCAACCGCAGCGCATTCCTCGGTCGTCCAGGTCGGTGCGATCCCGACGCGCACGGCACGCATCAGGTAGTCGCGGGTGTTGGGGCACATGTCCACGTTGTAGTCGGGGAGAGTACCCTTGTAGTACGGACAGGTGTAGGGGCAGCCCTCGCTGGTCGCAGTCTTCTGCTCGAGGATGTGCTCCCAATGCACGTACCAGTGCCAGTCGCGCACGGTCTGGTCGAAGGTCCCGCCGGCGCCGATGCCCTCAGCACGCAGCGCCTGGGCGACACTGATGGCATCCTCGGTGGTCGGCGTGAAGAACACAAGGCCCGTGGAGGCTTCGCCGGAGTCGGGGATGCGCTGGAGCTGTACCCTCGGATGCGGCTTCAGACCGGCCAGGACCGCCTGCTTGACGCGCTGGTTGTTGCTGATGAACCAGTCGTTCTTGGCAAGCTGGGCGAGCGCCACTGCGCCGGCCATCTCGTTCATGCGGTAGTTCTCGCCGGCGAAGAGCTCGCCCTCGCGACGTTCGGAAGCGTAGCGGTCGGGGCGCCAGCAAGCAGCAGTGTCATGCCAGCTTGCGGCACGCATGGCGACGAACTCGTCCTTGCAGGTCACCATGCCGCCTTCGCCCGCGGCGATGAGCTTATAGAAGTCGAAGGAGTGGGCGCCGCAGTCGCCGAGGGTCCCGAGGTGCTTGCCCTTGTAGGTGCCGCCCTCTGCCTGGGCGCAGTCCTCGATGACGAAGAGCTTGCGCTCCCGGGCGATCTCCAGGATCGGGTCCATGTCGGCGCACATGCCGGCCATGTGGACGACCATGATGGCCTTGGTCTGGTCGGTGATGTTGTCGGCCACGGCGTTCGGGTCGAGGCACAGCGTGTCGTCGATCTCGGTGAGAACCGGGATTGCCCGCGCGGTCACGATACTCGCCGGTGAGGCGAAGAAGGTGTAGGCGGGAACGATCACCTCGTCACCAGGCCCGATGCCCAGGGCCACCAGTGAGGTGATGAGCGCTGAAGTGCCGGAGTTGACCGCCAGGGCATAGGGCGATCCGAACTTCTGGGCGAACTGCTTCTCGAGCTGTGAGACCTTCGACTCGGTCGGACCATAGTAGCGGAACAGATGGGGACCGGCAGCCAACTGTTCGCCCTCCAGCGCAGCGTCGACCTTGGCTCGCGTCTCCGCACTCAGGGGCCACAGATCAAGGACTTCGCGCAACTCTTCCAACCCCAGCTTGGGGTCGCCGCCCGTCAGACTGGTCACGGCCTTCGGACCGCCGTTGATTGCCAGGGTTGAGCTGTTCACGGTCTCGGGCATCAATGTCACCTCGTGATTGCAAAGGCTCGGTCAAGGGAAGGGGCCTTCTGCATCCGGCACGAACAATCCTTCCCAAAGGCCGACCGGTTTGTGATGCCATGCCCAGAGGGCGTCAGGAGGCAGACCATGGGAGAGCGCGATCGGCGTGAGGCAATGAGCCGCAGGGATTTCGTGCTGCAGGGAGCAGTGGGTGCAGCGGGCCTCGCAGCAGCCGGCCTGCTGGGAACCGTACCGCAGGCTCTGGCTCAGGAGGCAACGACTCCGCGGCGTCGCCCAAACGTTGTCTTCATCATCACCGACGATCAGAACGCCAACACGCTGGGCTGCTTCGGCGGCCAGGTGCTGACGCCGAACATCGATCGACTGGCCCGCGAAGGCGTGCTCTTCAGCCGCAACTACACGACCTCGGCGATCTGCACCCCCAGTCGCTACATCACACTCACGGGGGAGTATGCGAGCCGCTGCGAGGCCCCGGCCTTCATGAACAACAATCCTGCCGGTCAGCAGTCGCAGGTGATGTTCAACACACCCCTGCTGCCGGGACGGCTCAACCTTCCCACAGTCCTGCAGCGTGCGGGCTACGCCACGGGCTGCGCGGGCAAGTGGCATGTCGGCGGCGGGCCCTACCAGAAGCTTGCGCCGGACTCCGACCTGACGGACCCTGAGGTGGGGCGGGTGATGGCCGCGAACCAGGAAGTGCTCTGTGCCTTCGCCCGCACTTGCGGCTTTGACTACGCGGCGAGCATGTACCAGGGAAACGTTGCGGACTACAAGCTCAACGCCTTCGTGGCCCACAACATGGAGTGGGTGACGAAGGGCGCGCTGGACTTCATCGATCAGAGCAAGGACCGGCCCTTCTTCCTATACATGGCGCCCACGCTGATGCACAGCCCCTTCCCGACGCGATCGCTCCGACTGGACCCCTGCATGACACCCGTCGGGATGCTGCCGGCGCCGATCACAGACGCGCAGCCCTCGCGCGAGTCAGTCTTTCGCCGAGTGCAGGAAGCCGGCCTGCCTGAGTCAGCAGCCGGTGCCACCTGGCTCGACGACGGAGTGGGCGCAGTGCTGCAGCGACTGGAGAAGTACGGTTTGCTGGAGGACACGGCCGTCTTCGTGTTCAGCGACAACACTACCCAGGGCGGCAAGGGGACCTGCTACGAGGGCGGTGCTCATACCCCGGCCCTGCTTCGGTACAGTGGTCATGTCCCGGCCGGCACACGCTGTGACCAGTTCGTCCAGAACATCGACTTCGCGCCAACCATCTTCGACCTCTGCGGAGTCACTGCTCCCGCCGAGATGCACCTCGATGGTAGGAGCATACTGCCGCTGGTCGAGGGCAAGCCGGTGACCTGGCGTGACGCCGCCTTCCTGGAGGTCGGTCACGTGCGAGCGGTGATGGTCGGTTCGTACAAGTACATCGCCCTGCGCTACCCGCCGAAGCTCCAGGAGCAGATCAAGAACAACACGCTTGGTCGACCCGCCTACCAGATGGACACCACCTTCGACCTGGAGGAGACGGCGCGGAAGGCCCATCCAGCCTACTTCGATGCCGACCAGCTCTACGACCTTAACAAGGATCCGGGGGAGACGGTCAACCTCGCCTCCGACCCGGCCTACGCCAAGATCCTGTCAGACATGAAGAAGCGACTCACCGACTGGCTCACGACCTTCGACCGACCCTTCGGAGAGTTCTGCTGAGCGCGAGCTCCGGATAGCGCGATCTCCCTCTTCTAGGGGAGCGTGCCGTCCT
>JBDKVB010000159.1 GCA_039679385.1 Armatimonadia bacterium
CCGATTACTCCCGCGTCGCCCTGGACGATTCGCAGTGGACACCAGTGCAACTGCCCCATCGCACCTGGGGCTATGAGCAAGACAAGATGCGGGCCTACGGGTGGTACCGTCAGCATTTCACACCGGCCCAGGGCTTCGAGGGACGCGATATGATCCTCAAGCTCGGCATCGTTGACGATGTGGACGAGACCTACTGCAACGGCGAGAAGGTGGGGGCCACCGGTTCGCTTCCTCCGAAGTCCGCCACGGCGTACAACGTGGACCGCGAGTATGTCATCCCGGCCAGACTTCTTCGCTACGGCCAGGACAACGTGATCGCGGTGAAGGCGTACAATATCACAGGCACGGGCGGGCTGCTGGGTGCGCCGCGCCTCGGGTACCGGGTCGTGCCCACTGACGAATGGTTGTTCAAGCCCACCGGTCGCGACCAGACGACCGACTACTCCCAACGGCACTTGGATGATACGTCGTGGGACAGGGTGCCAATGCCGGACGACACCTGGAGCAAGCGCCAGCCTGGGGGCAAGCAGATCGGCTGGTACCGGCTGCACTTCGTCGTCCCTAACGAGTGGCGTGGCAAGACCCTGGTCCTTGACCTCGGTCTGATCCTCGACGCAGACGAGACTTACTTCAACGGCGAGTGGATCGCGCGCACCGGGACCTTCCCGCCAGAGCCCTTCTCTGTCGCCGGCGAGCCGCGTCTATACCAGCTCCCGCCTGACTGCATCAGGTACGGTCGCGAGAATGTCCTGGCGATCAAGGTCTTCAACGACTGTGCCCGAGGCGGGATATGGGGGCGGCCTGCCTTTATGGACTTGGCGGCCGGTCTCGCCGCCGAGGGTACTCTCGACCATGCTATCCGCCTCAGACACGCCATGTACTACGACGACGCGGAGAGGACACTGACGGCTCTGTTCCCCCAGGCAAGGACAGATGCTGACAGGGCTGACCTTCTCGATGAGCTCACCGTCGTTGACGCAGCCCTGGGCCGCGATGATGATGCCCTGGCGACGTTCCAGCGGCTCATGAGGGAGTACCCCTATGAGAGCTGTTCACGGGACGCGGTTCATGCCATCTGCAGGATCCAGTCCAAGCGAGGCGCACTCACTCCGGAGGTTGTCCGGCTGGACGAGGACCGCTACACCCAAGGACGGTGGCAGGGCGTCTACGGAAACGCCGGCTTTGTTCTGTGCGGCATGACCTCGGACCTGGATGTGATCGGCCTTCCGGGACGCCTCGGTTTCTCCGGCCCAAGTAGCGGTGCCCATGGGTCAGAGGCAAGGCCCGAGCCCGCCGTCCAATACAGGGCATTCCTGTTCTCCCCACAACACGAGCGACCAGCCATCTGGGTTGGCACACGAGGCTCCACTGACCCCAGGGTCCTGACCGACCCGATACTCCGGGCCCGCACGTGGGCCGTCTGGGATGACGTAGGGGAGACCCATCCGTTCGACAATGGCGGCCCTGATGTGGGGGCCGAGATCAACCTCCGGGAGGGCTGGTGGCGCTGTTCAGCCTACTTCCTGGACTGGGACTGGTGGAACACTTGGCATCCGCGCCAGCACGGCGTGGTGCTGATGGGTGAAGACGGCCAAGTGCTTGCCGTTGCCGACACAGCCAAGCACGGTCAAGGGGTGTGGGTCAGGTTTGCCGTGAAGGGGCCACGGAAGATCACCTGGCGGGTATGCAAGAACCGGAGCCCGTGCGCGAGTGTCTCAGGGCTGTTCATTGATAGGTGGCTGCCTCCCGCCCCTGCCCGGGTCGGCGACCCTTCTGCAGGATCCTCAGCTCCGAACGCCGGCGACGACCAGTACGCTCGTCTTTCGACCGCCGAGGTCCCAACGCCCGAGACTATTGCTGACAGGCGCGCTCTTGCGGCGGCCCTCGACGCTCGGGCTCGAAAGGGTGTCGAACTCGACACGACGGAAGCTTGGGCACTGTGGCAGACCGCGGCCCAAGAGAGCCCCTTCTCCCCGTCGGCGGTCCGTGGGTTTCGGGCGTGGGTGAGTGCTGTGAAAGGCACGGGGGAGGGCGCCGCCCTGTCGACGCTACGGGGCGTCGGCAATACCCTCTTTCAGACCCAGCAGTACCACCTCTCCCACCTGGCGATGGACGAAGGGGATGCCCTCCAACTGGCCCGCCCTTTGAGCCCTGCGGACGCTCAAGCGTTCACTGCTGATGTCGTCAAGTGGTGGCCAGTTGCCGACGAGTACGCCCTTTCGCGCTTCGACCGCTTCCTGAAACACATGGACGGACTTCCCCCCGGTTCGGCCGCCGTTCTGATCGGGGCAGCGAGTGCGCAGGTCATGGACCAGCCAGAGGAGTGCGCTCCCGCTACCGACACAGGAGGGGAGCTCCCGCAAGCCCCAACGTATCCCCTCGCCCCCAGACCGATTCCGACCCCAGCAGGCAGGATCGTCGCCTGGTACCTCGCTCACGACCCCACACTGGCCCAGCTCACAGCACCCTCCTTCCTTGAGCTTCGCGGTAGGTCAGCGATCAGCGGCACGCGCGCAGCTTACGAGCGTGGCGACTGGCAACTGGCCCTGCGTGAAGGCCTGAAGGCGGTCCAACTGGGCAGACTCCTGCCCGACGCATTGGACGTTGCACCAACTCGCCTTCTCCTCCTGCGCAGCGCGCGATGGTCTAGCCAGCCCCAGACAATCGTCGACGTGCTGACAGCCACCCGCACAGACACTGCTGTTCAAGTGAGTGAGAATCTGCTCAGAGGAAGGCTCCTCGCCCAGGTCGGTCTACTCACGCAGAGCGTAACTGAGCTCCGTGAGGTCGCTGCCGGTTCGGGGGCTCTGCCTCCAGCACAGCGTATCGAGGCCTACAAGCAGCTTGGGGTGGGCCTGCTTCACGTTGGCGATCTGGCCGGCTCTGAGCGCGCGATGCGGGAACTGCTTGTCGCGAGCGAGACATGGTCCCCCATACTGCGAGCCAGCGCAGCCCTCTCGGCGTACGAGATACTTGGTCAGGTCTACGTCTACTCCGGGCGTCAACGTGATCTCCCCGCCCTCTCAAAAGAGATAGAGGAGGTGATGATGGATGCGCCGGCGACGGCTCGGGACCTCTGGGCGCGGGAGCAGGCCGTGACAACAGCCCAGGCGGACCGGCTCGAGCAGCGGTGACTACGGGTATTGCTCACAAACTGGACCACGACGGTCTTCCCGCAAGGAGAGGCAGACCAATGGCAAGGTGGATCGCCGGGATCTGCCTCGCGTTGTGCACTTTCAGCCCCACATGGGGCCAAACTCTGCACGGCAACTGTTGCTATACCATCGAGAAGGGCGCAGTGAGTCAACACCCCCACGATCCTGCCACTCATTTCCTGGGGGGGGGGAGGTCATGGGGTGTTTCATGATGGACAAATGGCAGACAGCCACGAAGTGCGAGAAGACCCCATCCTACATGGCTGGCTGCTACGAATACGGGGTGTGTCGCTACTGCGATCGATCGACGCACACCCGCGGGGCTCCCCAGGGCTACTGCCAGCACTGGAACACAAGGATAGACTGGGTTGACCACATGTACTGCAACGACTCGACCCCGAAGGAGACCGGCCAAGGCCGTTGTCAGCACAGCTTCACCTGTCACTTCTGCAATGCCGTCAACAACCCACCGTGGGACTGTGGTGACGGGTAGAACACCTGTGGCCTCCAGGGCGTGCGCATGCGGACGGCGCACGCCTTTGTCCCGGCCTTGCGCAAGCCATACCGCTCCAGAGCGGCACACCGCGTTCTCTACAACCTCCTGGAGTTGAGCGGCAATGATGGCAGCGATCACCATCGTGCTGGTATCGAGCCTTGTGGCGCAGGCTAGCCCGCCCCCGATTGAGTACCAGCCATCGCTCGTCGGAACGCCCGTTGCAGAGGGAACTTCGGTGGCGTGGTGTGCGCCCGACACCCTCGTCATCGTAAACGGAGGCCGACTGCAACGGTGCGTGGTAGGCGCCGAGCCCGGCGACCTGCCGCTCCCCCCGCCTTACAGACTTGCTGGCGAGCGCTACCCTCTGGTCAGTCCAACCCGTCCCACGGAGGTCATCGCAGCGGTCATCCAAACGGCTAGCCCCACCAGTCCGCTCGCCAACCTTGCTCTTGTGACTGCGGGCCCGAAGCAGAGCGCGAGGACCCTTCTTTCTCGCAGCAGGATCGTCGTGAGCGACCCTCTAGCCTGGGCCTCCTGGTCAGCGGACGGCCGACAGATTGCCTATGTCGCAGAGCAAGCAGGTCCCGGCCCGCGTGTTGGCCTATCTCCGCAAGACGGTACCCACGAGCCGGAGTCCGACGCCCATGCAGGAAGCCTCGCCTCCGACGTCGCGTCACGACAGCCGGCTTGGACCGCCGTGTGGACCTTCGATGTCGAAACGGGGACTGAACAACAGCTCACCTGCACCCCGGGGTGCGACGATTCCTCGCCGACGTTCTCCCCCGATGGGAAGCAGATCGTGTTCTGCAGAGCCTTCCCAGACAGGATCGTCGCCGATTGGCGGGCACTCTCCGAGGAGCCGCTCCCCGCCTGTGGTCTGGCTTCCATCGACATCGAGACGAAGCGGATCACCGACCTCACTTCAGGCCAACTGGACTTCACGCCCTCCTTCTCGCCGGACGGACGGCACGTCGCCTTCGTCCGGATGGAGCCTAGTTACGCATCCCTTTGGCTGTATGATCTCGTACAGGATCGAGCGACCCGGCTGACAAGCGGAGCCCTCTATCCCGACCTCCGCAGGACAAGGCTGACCTGGTCAGCAGACGGCAAGTATGTCATGTTCGCCTGTGACGGAGCAATCTATGCCGCTCCTATGTCGGGTGCGCTTCCTCTACGCTTGACCGACGCCACCGGCATCACCGACCACTGGGCGATATCACCGGACGAAGGCCACGTGGCGTTTGCGCGCAGCGGCAGCATCTACCTGGCCGGTCTCAAGTGGCCTGCCGCTGTCGCGGCGCTCCCCGAGTAACGGCGCGAAGCCCTGCAACCCAGCCGCGTCGGCACCTGGCTGACCAGCTCGTGTGGGGAATCGAGTATGAGCAGATCGATGACTGGTATCAGATGGACAAGCTCGACCAGCCCTTTGAGGCGTGGCGGGACTATATGGAGCCAGCGACCAAGTCCTACTATGATCGGGGCGTCTGTGAGTCAGGGCCCGAACATGACTTTGTCCGTGACCTTAAGGCCTCCGACCTCCCGTAGTGCCCCCTCCTGAATCTCAGCCATGATTCACAAAGACCGCCCGGCAGATGCCCGGCGGTCTTTGCTTTCACGGGTAGGTTGTTTGGGGGTTCCGGGTCCTCGATCTACCCTCCGTGACCCCAGCATCCCGTCCTCGCCATGGACGCGGGCTATCGCAGCGGGTTCCCGTGCTATGGGGGATGACGGGTGGGAAGCGCATCAAGATGGACGAGGTGCACTGACCGACCGCGGACTCCGAGGTCACTTCGACGCACTCACCAGGATGCTGGTGATCCTGCCGACGAGGTCCGGCGGCGTGCCGGGCGAGGCGTAGGGCCGCTCCTCGACGATGCTCACGTCGCGGAGCCCGCTCTGCCGCATCACCGACAGGTACCCGTCCAGGCCTGGGGCGTGGGCGAGCCAGTCCGCCCAGATCGCGGGGACGTCCGATGGGCCTTCGGGCAGGAGGGCGGTCACCACCAGGTCAGAGATCATCACCCAGCCACCTGTACGCAGGACCCTGACCGCCTCGCGGAACGCCCGAGCCCTGTCCCTCACGTCGCTGATCACGCAGTTGCTGATGATGACATCCACCGACACGTCCGGCAGGGGCAAAGCCTCGAGCGTCCCAAGGTGGAACTCGACGTTGGTACGGCCCTGCTTCGCGGCGGCCGCCCGGGCGACCTCAAGGACCTCCTCGAACACGTCCACGCCGATGACCCGACCACTCGGTCCCACCCGCTCGGCCGCGAGCAGGCAGTCGAACCCACCGCCGCACCCCAGGTCGAGCACCGTCTGGCCGGGACGCAGGCCGGCGACCCCGACGGGGTTGCCGCAGCCCATCCCCATGACCACCTCGGGCGGCACGCTGGCGATGTCCGCGTCCGAGTAGCCAACCGCCCTGGCACGGGCCACTGCTGACTCTTTGCCTGCCTGGGTGCTCATGACTATATCCCCTTCGACCGGCACACGGCCATCGCGAGCTGGGCCCTCAGGCCCGCTGCCTCGAGCAGCGGATTCGCCGCCAAGGGGCGTTCCTCCTGCCGACACGTCCTTGCGTCTTCGGAGGAGGGGCCCACAACAGCGGCCCCGAATGCACGGAGGAGATTTGGCGCAGGGAACTTAGCGGAGGGAAGGACGACGTGAGGATCGAGACGAACATCGCAGCGGTGCTGGAAGAGGGCCCGTAGAACGCAAAAACGAGAACTGCTAACCACAAAGGGGCAGTTCTCGCAATTGGTGATCCTTGGCTCCCCGGCCCGGATTCGAACCAGGAACCCACTGGTTAACAGCCAGTCGCTCTACCGTTGAGCTACCGGGGAAGCCTCACTACATACGCTTCAGGCCGAGGCATATGCCCCGGCCCAAAGTCTAGACCCGGCGACGACCTACTCTCCCACGACGTCGCCGTCGCAGTACCATCGGCGCTGGAGGGCTTTACTACCGTGTTCGGAATGGGAACGGGTGTGGCCCCTCCGCCATAGTCACCGGGAAACCTTGTAAAGCAGCACTTGCCGCTCATAAGTGCTACCTTCACAACTGCACAGCGATTGTTGACGCCACTGTATGATTGCAAGCATGGTCAAGCGCTCGGGCGATTAGTACCGGTAAGCTCAAGACATTGCTGCCCTTACACTCCCGGCCTATCAACCTGGTAGTCTACCAGGGCCCTTACAGGTCAAACCTCGAGGAGACCTAGTCTTGGGGGGGGCTTCGTGCTTAGATGCTTTCAGCGCTTATCCCTTCCGGACGTAGCTACCCTGCACGTGCCGCTGGCGCGACAACAGGTACACCAGAGGTCCGTCCACTCCGGTCCTCTCGTACTGGGAGCAGCTCCCCGCAAGTCTCCAACGCCCGCAGCAGATAGGGACCGAACTGTCTCACGACGTTCTGAACCCAGCTCGCGTACCACTTTAATGGGCGAGCAGCCCAACCCTTGGGACCAGATTCAGCCCCAGGATGTGACGAGCCGACATCGAGGTGCCAAGCTTCACCGTCGCTGTGAACGCGCGGGTGAAATTAGCCTGTTATCCCCGGGGTAACTTTTATCCGTTGATCGGCGGCCCTTCCACTCGGGACCGCGGGGTCACTAGAGCCTGCTTTCGCATCTGCTCGACTTGTCTGTCTCGCAGTTAAGCCCCCTTGTACTCTTGTGCTCTACGAGCGATTTCCAACCGCTCTGAGGGGACCTTTGCACGCCTCCGTTACCTTTTAGGAGGCGACCGCCCCAGTCAAACTGCCCACCTGATACGGTCTTCGACCCGGATAACGGGCCGAGTTAGAATTCCAACCATGCGGAGGGTGGTATTCCAATGGTGGCTCCACGAGCCCTAGCGAGCTCGCTTCAAAGCCTCCCACCTATGCTCTACACCGCACAACCAAATTCAATACCAGGCTGCAGTAAAGCTCCACGGGGTCTTTCCGTCTTGCTGCGGGTAACCAGCATCTTCGCTGGTGCTACAGTTTCGCCGAGTCCCTCGTTGAGACAGCGCACGGATCGTTACGCCTTTCGTGCGGGTCGGGTATTATCCGACGAGGAATTTCGCTACCATAGGACTCTCATGGTTAGAGCCGTCGTTCACCAAGGCTTCGGTTCAAGGCTTTGGCCACATAAATGCGGCCGAACCCATCCCCTTAACCGTATGGCACCGGACAGGCGTCAGCCCCTATACATTGGCTCGCGCCTTTGCAGAGACCTGTGTTTTTGGTAAACAGTCGCCCGTGCCCTTTCACTGCGGCCCCAAAGTGCTCGTCATGCAAGATGCGCCACACTCCGGGGCACCCCTTCTTCCGAAGTTACAGGGCTGATTTGCCGAGTTCCTTAACGAGGGTTCTCTCGCGCGCCTTGGGATATTCTCCCTGCCCACCTGTGTCGGTTTGCGGTACGGGCACGATCTGACTCCCTAGAGGCTTTTCTTGGCAGTATGGGATTGGCCACTTCGCCGCCATTACGTTGGCTCCCCGTCACCTCTCAGAGTTAATGGCCAGGCGGATTTGCCTACCCGGCCCTCCTACAGGCTTGGCCGCGTTCAACCAGTGACGCGGTTGGCTTACCCTTCTGCGTCCCCCCATCGGTAGTATCGCCAGATCGTGGCGCCGGAATATGAACCGGCTGTCCATCGCCTACAGCTTTCGCTCTCGGCTTAGGCCCGGCTAAACTTAAGCGGACGAACCTTGCTTAAGAAACCTTGGGCTTTCGGCGGTAAGGATTCTCACCTTACTTTTCGCTACTCGTACCGGCATCCTCACTTCCGCTTCGTCCAGCAGTCCTTACGGTCTGCCTTCAACCTACAGCGGAACGCTCCCCTACCAAGCATGGAGCCTATACGGACGAGATGGAGAGTCCGAGGCTCGCAGTCCCCCGGATGTACCGAAGTACACCCAGACAACTACGATACCCATGGACGCATCTCGCCCCACTCCACACTTCCACAGCTTCGGTGCTAGGCTTGAGCCCCGTTGGATTTTCGGCGCAGAGTCACTCGACCAGTGAGCTATTACGCACTCTTTCAAGGATGGCTGCTTCTAAGCCAACCTCCTGGCTGTTTCAGCGACTCGACATCCTTTTCCACTTAGCCTAGCTTAGGGACCTTAGCTGGTGGTCTGGGCTGTTTCCCTCTTGACTACGGAGCTTATCCCTCGCAGTCTGACTCCCAGGCTCTAAAGTTACGGCATTCGGAGTTTGATTCGGGTTGGTACCCTATCAAGGGCCCGAGCCGATTCAGTGCTCTACCTCCGTAACTGAACACCTGAGGCTAGCCCTAAAGCTATTTCGGGGAGAACCAGCTATCTCCAGGCTCGTTTGGCTTTTCACCGCTACCCACAGCTCATCCGACAGTTTTTCAACACTGACCGGTTCGGGCCTCCACGTAGGATTAGCTACGCTTCACCCTGGCCATGGGTGGATCGCCTGGTTTCGGGTCTATGGCATGCAACTGAATCGCCCTATTCGGACTCGGTTTCCCTACGGCTCCGCCGTTCTCGGCTTAACCTCGCTACATGCCATAACTCGCCGGTTCATTATACTAGAGGCACGCCGTCACCCGGGCCCGAAGGCCACTGGGCTCCGACCGGTTGTAGGCACACGGTTTCAGGTACTATTTCACTCCCCTTCCGGGGTGCTTTTCACCTTTCCCTCACGGTACTGGTACGCTATCGGTCACTGAGAGTACTTAGCCTTAGGGGGTGGTCCCCCCAGATTCACACCGGATATCACGTGCCCGGTGCTACTTGGGAGAAGTCCAGGGAGGTATCGATCGTTTGTCTACGGGGCTCTTACCCTCTATGGCCCGACTTTCCAGACATCTTCGACTGGATCGATACTTTGTAACTCCCTTGAGGCTCCGTAGCACCTCACGGACTTTCCCGCAACCCCCTGCATGCAACGCCTACGGGCTTGCACATGCAGGGTTTGGGCTCTTCCCCGTTCGCTCGCCACTACTAGGGGAGTCGCTTTTGCTTTTCTTTCCTCGAGCTACTAAGATGTTTCAGTTCGCTCGCTTACCGCACAGTATCCTATGTGTTCAGATACCGGCAACGCCGCGTTACCAGCGCTGGGTTTCCCCATTCGGGCATCCCCGGATCTAAGCTTGCTTGCAGCTCCCCGGGGCAGTTTCGTTGCTAGCTACGCCCTTCATCGGCTCTCAGTGCCAAGGCATCCACCGTGCGCCCTTTGTAGCTTGACCACGCAAAGTGAGCTATACGGTGAGTGTCGCCACTCACCTATTGGACAGATTCCTCTGTCCTCGGCGTCTGTAGTTTTCACTACACAATCGCTATGCAGTTGTCAAGGTGCACCAAACTCGTGAGACTCGAGGCTGTAACCGACTACCAATTGACGTCGCTTACAGCCACCAATTCCACGATTTCTGTGGTGGAGACGACCGGGATCGAACCGGTGACCTCCTCCGTGCAAGGGAGGCGCTCTCCCAGCTGAGCTACGTCCCCACATGTGGTGGGCCGAGGTAGATTCGAACTACCGACCTCGCCCTTATCAGGGGCGCGCTCTCACCATCTGAGCTACCGGCCCGTTCCCATCACTTCTCGGTCGGGCCCGGCACGCATCCACCGTCACTCGCCATCACTACGCACCGGAGGAACTACGCTCATCAAGGTTCACTGGAGACGAAAACACGAGGGGATCAGGCCCCCTCGCGGGTGTGCCCCATCAGGCATCTCAGCTACCGGATCCCGGATGCTCCAACCTCTATAGGTCAACGCCTCCGAAATGCGCCAGCGATCCCTCAAAACTAAATAGCGTGATAGAAGACCAGGATCGACCTGTCTACCTCGCAAAGCGAGATAGCTCTATCCTTAGAAAGGAGGTGATCCAGCCGCACCTTCCGGTACGGCTACCTTGTTACGACTTAGTCCCAATTACAGGCCTCACCTTCGGCCACCGCAGTGGACTTCGGGCGCTGCCTGCTTTCATGACTTGACGGGCGGTGTGTACAAGGCCCGGGAACGTATTCACCGCGGCATTGCTGATCCACGGTTACTAGCGATTCCGCCTTCACGGAGTCGAGTTGCAGACATCCGATCCGAACTGAGACGAGTTTTGGGGGATTGGCTCCACCTCGCGGCTTCGCTACCCTTTGTACTCGCCATTGTAGCACGCGTGCAGCCCAGGGCGTAAGAGGCATGCAGATTTGACGTCGTCCTCTCCTTCCTCCTGATTACTCAGGCAGTCCCAGAAGAGTGCCCGGCATCCGAAGACCCGATGGCAACATCTGGCGAGGGTTGCGCTCGTTGCGGGACTTAACCCAACACCTCACGGCACGAGCTGACGACAACCATGCACCATCTGTGGCGGGACCTGGTTTCCCAGGAGACCTGCTTTCACAGGCTGTCCCCGTCATGTCAAGCCCTGGTAAGGTTCTTGGCGTATCATCCTATTAACCCGCATGCTCCACCGCTTGTGCGGGCCCCCGTCAATTCCTTTGAGTTTCAACCTTGCGGCCGTACTCCCCAGGCGGGACACTTAACGCGTTAGCAGAACAGCACTGGGAGGGTCGATGCTCCCAACACCTAGTGTCCATCGTTTACGGCTAGGACTACCGGGGTATCTAATCCCGTTCGCTCCCCTAGCTTTCGCGCCTCAGCGTCGGTACCGTTCCAGGCAGCAGCCTTCGCCACGGGTGTTCTTCCTGATATTTACGCATTCCACCGCTACACCAGGAATTCCACTGCCCTCTCCCGGACCCTAGTCAGACAGTTCAGCAAGCGGCGCCGGAGTTGAGCCCCGGCATTTCACCCACTGCTTACCTAACCGCCTACGCGCTCTTTACGCCCAGTAATTCCGGACAACGCTAGCCCCCTACGTGTTACCGCGGCTGCTGGCACGTAGTTAGCCGGGGCTTCCTCTGGAGGTACTGTCAGTGCTTCTTCCCTCCTGACAGGGCTTTACGGTCCGCAGACCTTCATCACCCACGCGGCGTCGCTGCGTCAGGCTTTCGCCCATTGCGCAAGATTCCCTGATGCTAACTCCCGTAGGAGTCTGGACCATGTCTCAGTCCCAGTGTGGCCGGTCACCCTCTCAGGTCGGCTACCGATCGTCGCCTTGGTGGGCCGTTACCCCACCAACAAGCTAATCGGCCGCGGGCCCATCTCTAAGCGCTAAAGCTTTGCTATCACCACTTGTGTGGTAACAGAACATCGGGAATTAGCAGGACTTTCGCCCTGTTATGCCCGTCTTAGAGGCAGGTTACCCACGTGTTACTCACCCGTTTGCCACTGTCCCCGAAGATTGTCCGAAGACGCTCCTCGGTTCTCGTTCGACTCGCATTCATTAAGCACGCCGCCAGCGTTCGTCCTGAGCCAGGATCAAACTCTCCATTGAAAATGGAACCCAACTCCGGGGCCAATGACCCCGGACGGGGGTTAATCCAAAAACCTGGCACTTGACTTATCACGCTATTTAGTTTTCAAGGATCGCACTCTCTGTGGGCGATCAGTCTACATCATCGCGTCGCCCGTGTCAACCACTTTTTTTTCAGGCCCGTCGCCGCCGCGCCGCCACCTCACCAGCAACGGAACGTAAGTATACCGAACCCCGATCGGTCTGTCAACCCCCAAACTGAACTTTGTTTCAAGCCCAGCGTCCCCGACCGATCCTCACGCTCTGTTGTGCAGGTACGCTCACCACTTCGGGCGAAACTCTCGCCGCCACCGCATTCTCCCGTTCCCCCGAAGGAGGGTCAGAGTGTATCACGCTCCTACCCGTTTGTCCAGTGGTTCTCGACACTTTTTCCTCCCGCCCCTTTTCGACCCCCAGGCGGGCGTCTCCGTCCGCGCCCCTCTGGGCACCGGTCCCGGCTGGTGGGCCGGCGCCCCGAGCTGTGTCTATGACCCGACAGACGACCGCTTCTACCTCTACTACCGCTACCGCAAGCCCCGCGAACTCGGACGCGGCGTCGACTGCAGGATCGCCGCCAGTGCAGACGGCCTTCGCTTCGATGACCTCTGGTGCGCCTCCAAGGAGCAGCTCAGTACACAGTCGATGGAGAAGGCTTCTCTCGTCCGTGGCCCCGCTGGTCCATGGCGCCTGTACCTCAGCTTCGTCGACACCGAGGGGCGCTGGTGCATCGAGATGTGCGAGGCGCCCTCCCTTCAGCAACTCGACGTAACTCGCCGCCTTCGGATTCTCGACGCTGACGCCTGTCAGGCCGAGGGCGTCAAGGACCCCGCCGTCTACAACCTCGCAGGCCTCTGGTTCATGTTCGCCAGCTACGCACCGTCCCCTCAGGCAGTGACCGACGACCTGCGCAGGACCATGCATGCCACCGGTGACGTCTACAACACTGGAACCACCAAGTCCCTTACCGGCCTCGCTACCAGCCCCGACGGCCTCTCCTGGACCTGGCACGGTACCGTCCTCGAGCCACCCGACAGTGGCTGGGACCAGTACTGCACCCGCATCGGCGCTATCCTGCCGATGCCGCCGCTCTTCCTTGGCTTCTACGATGGCAGTGCCGGCGTTGAGGAGAACTACGAGGAGAAGGCCGGACTGTGCTACAGCTTCGACCTGCGAAACTGGGTCCGCACTACCACCTCCGGACCCTTTGTCCTGTCACCGCATGCTCAGAAGACCATCCGGTACATCGAGGTCGTCCCTCGCGACGATGCCCTCTTCTACTACTACGAGTACACCCGGCCCGACGGCTCCCATGAGCTACGCGCCAACCGTGTCCCCTGGTAGCCTCTCGTCCCGCACCGGGCCGGCCATGCTCCTACCGGCCCGGTGCCCTTCGCAACTCCTGAACGCATCCCCAGCCTCTACTGCCCCACGTTCAGCGTAAACGGACGTGCCGATAGGTCGAGACCCCAGACCTTCAGCTCAAACAGATTGCTGAAACGTACGTATACTGAAGATTCCGTGTGGTCCGTCTTCGGGAAGTTCGACGTCGTCTTGTTCTCCTGCCAGCCCAGCGTAATGCTCACCCGGCTCGTAACCCGATGGGTGATCTCCCCGAAGTACCGCCGCACGATTTCCTCCCTGGCCACCTTCTGCCTTGGACGCGGCGCATCATAGTCGTGACCCGTGTAGGACGCTCCGGCAACCACTCTGTCGAGCGTGTTCAGCCGGCTCGACAGCGTTCCCGAGACCGACGGACCGCTGTACGACAAGTACCGCGCTCCCGCAACGCTGTTCGTCCCACTTGCGCTCACTGAGAAGGACATTGTTGGCGACAGAGGCTCCGAGTAGGAACCCGCCACGGTCGTCTGCGTGCCGCTGGTCGACTTAGAGGGATACCGCAGGTCGCTGACGTTAAGCGACAGTCCCAGTCTCCCGTCTGAGCCGACAGGCGTTGAGTAGCTGCTCCAAACGCCAAGCGTCGTCTGGTCCCCGTTCGCAACCGTCACCCGCTCCCGGTCGGTATAGCTCAACCCATACTGCCAGGCACGCTGATCGCCCAGATCGTGGGTCAGCGTCAGCCCCGAGGTCAGCCCCTGCCGGTTATCCGTGTTGCCGCTCAGGTAGTTCGTCCGCGTCACGTACACCGTCGCCAGGGCCTGTGTCCCATCTCGCGGCGACCATCGCAGTCGCACACCTGCTTGTGCATCCGCCGTCAGGGTGTAGTCGTTGATCGTCTGAACCAGCTGGCTGGTCGGGGTCATCCCCACGTTGGCCACCCAGCCCACATCGACCTGTCGTGCCGTCTTCAAGCGGTCCTGCGACTGCTTCAGCAGACCCTCTGCCGTGCGTGCCATACTGCTCTTTGGGTAGTCCTGCAGCAGCCGCTCCAGAAGCTCTGTAGCTCTTCCGTAGTGCGTCTCCATGTAGTGAGTGTAGGCCGCCTGGTACAGGCACGTCGGCTTGAAGTCCTCGCTCGCCGCCCGGTAGGCTTGCTCATACTGCTCATGCGCTGACTTGTAGTGCCTGTCCGCCGCTTCCGCCAGGCCGAGCTGGTAGCGGCACTGCGCCTCCAGGACTTTGTTCCCCTTCATGATCTGCCGGTAGATCGGCAGCGCCTTCGCCATCTGTTTCTCGCCCTGGTACGCCTTCGCCACCCATAGCGTCGCAGGCCACTTCACGTCAGGGTCCTCGCTGTCCATCAGCGGTGTGAGGATGTCCCGAACGACCTCATACTGCCGCCTCTGGATGAGGCCGCTGGCCAGCGCCAGTTCGGTCTTCGCATTCGTGACCTGGACGCTCTTGGCCGCAACCGCCGCCTCCTGTGCCTTCTGCGCCGGCACCGGAATCAGCTTCGGAGCAGCGGCACTGGCTTGCACCACTGTCACCGGAGTCGATCGCGCGCCCTGTGAAGTCACGAACTGAGCTTCTGCAACGCAGCATAAGACCAGGCAGACACCAACCAGTCCAGTCGCCTTCAACATATCGCAATCCCGCAACCTGTTAGCTTCTCATACCCGTGCTACGATGGGTGACCGTCTCTCCGCCCTTGTCTCCCGCCCTCACACACACCACCTCTGTCAGCGACCCGCCCCACCTGCGTTCCTGCCCTCCGGAAGGCCTTTCATCAGCCACCGGCGAACACGTGCCTCCAGGAATGATCCCGAATCCTGTCCCACCCCTCATCGCAGGTTCCGGGCACGCGGGGTGCCGACAACACGCCTACAAACAACTTCGACCCCGTTTGGTTTCCAAGAAGGTGCACACCGTGTCCGGTTCTTCTCTTCCACATCCACATGCCACCACCCTCCACAGTGCCCGGCGGCGGTTCCCTGATGCCCGGTCTTCGCTCGCTCGCCTGAGAGGCCTTCCCTGCCTTCTCGTCCTGTTCTGCCTGGTCCCTGTGAGTGCACAGACGGCTGGCTCCCCTGCGGCCGGCTCCACTCCGCCAACCACCTCCACCGACAAGGAGACGCGTCCCATGCCCTACACCATCCCACCTGAGGCGACCATGGCCGCCTATGGCAACCTGTCCACCGACGCACCCGTCTACAGCCCTCTCGACACCGTCACGGTCACCCTTCAGGGCCGCCGAAGCGGCGACACTCTGGCCCACCTTCGCGTCTGCGACCCCGACCAGCGCCCTTACTGCGAGGTCGATGTCCCCCTCGTTGACAACCGCGCTCAGACCACCTTCATCGCCGGCGGCAAGGCCGGGGCGCAGTATATCTACCTCTCCTGGCCGGGCGAGAAGCGCTATAGCCGCTACACCAACTTCACCCTTCGCCCCGAGACCCGCATCCAGTCCGGAGACCCGCAACTCGACGGCCTCTTCCCCTTCACCCGGGACCGCATGAACCTCGGTCGGCGCGAGTATAGCACGCCGCGCGGCAAGTTCGTCGGCTACATCTCCGCCGACACCTGGCATTTCGACGGAATCTGGCTCCGTGACTGGGTCTACCAGCTCCCCGCCTATCGCTACTGGGAGCCCGACATGGTCTGCGGCCTTGACCGTTTCCTCGAAGTCCAGTCCGACAATGGCATGATCCCCGACGGCATCGAACGGGATGGCCGCACCTGGCGCGTCGGCCTCGAGTCCGACGTCGAGTACATCGCCACTCTCGCCCTCTGGCAGACCTGGCAGGCCACCGGCGACGATGCCTGGCTCCAGGCGGCACTCCCCAGGCTCGAGCGCGCTCTGCAGTACATCCGCTCCGACCCCAAGCACTGGGACCCCGAGCACCAGCTCATCAAGCGCCAGCATAGCTGCGACACCTGGGACTACGACATCGACGGCGCCACAGATGCCGGCACGGGTCGCCACGTCATCGCCACCTGCGATCAGAGCGGCTACTATCTCGCCTTCCGCGCGATGAGCGACATGTACGCTCACCTGGGCAAGACCGAGGACGCGCGTCGCTGGGCCGATCAGGCCGAGGACTACCGCAGGCGTGCCGTCAGCCTCCTCTGGGACGGCACCAAGTTCCTCCATCACGCCCATCTCGACCAGATCGACCATGGCGACTTCGACGAGACCCAGCAGCTTGCGATGGGCAACACCTGGGCCATCACCCGCGGCCTTGCCTCTCCCCAGCAGGCTGCTTCCATCGTCGACGAGTACCACCGTCGCCAGACTCTCACCGGTGACGCGTACCCCTGGTGGAGCCTCCAGCCCGGCTATCCTGACCACCTGGGCTACTTCAAAGACGCCTACCGCAGGCAGGGCGGCTATGCAAACGGTGGCCTCATGCCCTGGGTCGGCGGAGAGCTCTGTCTTGGAGCCTTCATGTCCGGACGCGAGCGCTACGGCGTCGAACTCCTTCACCAGTGGGCTGACCATCTGAGCCGCACCGGCGGCGCCCAGGTCTGGTACTGGCCTAACGGTGAACCAGGCTTCCGCACCACCAATGAAGTCCCCTACGCCGGATGGGGAATGGCCCAGTGGATCAGCGCGCTTGTCGAGGGGCTCGCCGGGATCCGCGACCGCACCTGCCTCCTCCAGGAGGTTGCCCTTAGCCCGAACTGGGTCGCAGCGGACCGCGACGACGTTCGCTGCTGTGCCGCCTACGCCTACTCCAAGGCCTACTTCGCCTATCGCATGACTCTTGACCGAGCCTCGCAGACCCTTACCCTCACCTGCGCCGGATCGGCCACTTCTGCCCATTTCCGCCTCCTGCTGCCGGAGGGATGGCGTCCCCAGACGGTCACTGTCAACGGGAATCCGGTGGCCTTCACCCTCGAGCCCGCAGGAGCCGCTGCTTCCACCCATGCCGTCTTCGAGGCACCCGTCGAGGGCGTCGCCGCCGTCAAGGTCCACTAACAGCGCCTCGCAGGGCGACACCACCGCTTCCTCCTGACCTGCCTTCACCGCATACCCGAGTCACCGCGAAGGGGAGCCCCTCAGGGCTCCCCTTCGACACCCTCACTACACCTGCCCAGATCCGCCTTCCCGCCGCCTGCAGCCTCTTCCTACCTGCTCTGCGTCGCTGCGCTCACAGTCGCCACACCCGCCTGCGTCAGCGCATACACAGTCCGCTTCTTGTCGCGTGCCCGGACTGTGATCCGGTAGTTCCGGCCGCCTTGAAGCGCCTCGTAGCGAACCAGTGCGTCCCCGTCGAAAGCCTTCAGCAGTCGCTCGGCCTCGTCCCGCGAGATCATTCGCAGCTCCTCCAGCGTCGCCGGATTCACGATCATCGGGTAGGCCTCACTGCCCTCAAGCAACTGCTGGATACGCCTGAGTTGCTCCATCGCCGCCGTACGCCGAGCGATATCCGCTGCACCTCGTGCCCAGGAGGCCCTCCCAATACCCAGAATCGACAGCGGCGCGTCCAGGGCCTGCGTGATCGTCAGCTCCGCCGTCTTGAGCCACAGCTCCGGCGGAATCGGCCGGTTCAGGATGCCCTGCGCGAAGGTCGCCTTGTCCCCAACCTTCATCCATCGGGCAGCGCTCGGCGGCCGCCCGTAGGTCACCGTCGTCTCCCCGCCCTGGCCGACCCAGCTAGCCTTCCCCGTGAACCCCTCTGCCGTCACATACCCGTCATTGCACTGGATCCGCGTCTGACGCTGCCCGGTGTCGTAGATCACAGCGTATTGAGTCCCTCGTACAGCCGCCACAGCCGTTGGCGTGTGAACCCGCTGCTCTGAGTTGGCGCCAAAGCTCTCGCCCACCCGCGCCCACATCCGGCCGGCGGTCAGCAGGAACGACCGGCTTCGCCAGCGACCGCCCCGACTGTACTCCAGAAGACGCACCACGAAAACGGAGTTGTAGTCGAGTGTCACCGCACTCCCGTCCGGGAACTCAATCGCCGCCCAGGAGGATGGGCCGGTCGTCACCACCGAGCCGTCCTCAAGCATCTGACCCGTGACAGCGGCGATGCTTCGGCCGCCTCCACCCGCCATGACGCCGACTTGCCCCTCGATGGTCGTCAGCCTCGCCGTGAACTCCTGGTTCTCGCGACGCACCCCGTCGGCGAGGAGCACGCACAGGATCGCCGCCACCACCCACAGGAGACGCCGGTCGAGCCATGCCGGAAGAAGCCGGTGGTAGCGCCTCCTCCGCTTGCGTTCCTTGAGATCCAGCTCAGCCTCCGCCTCAGCGATCGCCTGAGCCAGGTACTCGTCATCGCTCAGCGGCTTCTTCGGCTTCCTCCGTGACCCGAACATCCCGTGCCGGCCTCCTCATTGCCCGCCAAGCCACCTACCTGTCACTTCAAGTCCCGCTTCCTTCTCCAGCCACCCTCGTTGACACCCTCGGCTCCTCCCTACTTTGGGCGAAGGGGCCAAGAACGCGGTCGTCAGCCTGCACCCAGCCCATATCCCTCGGCGCGTCGAAAGTGAGCTGCCGTCGCCGTTGCCTTTCCCCCTCGCCACTGCGTGGAGAGGCTAACATGAAATGGCCTGCCTGGTGGCGAAGGATAGGGTGTCGCGCCCATTTCACCACGAAAGGCAGGCCAAAAATCATGACCCGGATCGCCTTCGACGTCCAC